>DAIDAU010000247.1 GCA_027310465.1 Rhodocyclaceae bacterium | reverse complement strand
CGACTTCCCGCGGGCGCGGCGCGCGAGGCTTCGCCGCGCCGTGGCCGGCAATGCGCGGAGGCTTCGTCGCTGCGGCCGCCGTCGCGGCCGGCGGTCTTTGCGGCAGGAAGGCCGCGGCAACGACGGCCCGGCGCTCCGCCTCGCGGCGCGTCGGCTGCGACGCGCCCGCATGCCAGGGGAAATCGGCCAGGCCCACCGCGGCGCCCGCCAATGCCGCGACGAGCACCGTGGCGGCGACGATCCTGTGCCGCACCGAGACATCGAGTTCCCTGCCGGGCTCCGCCATGGCTCGCCTCCGAGCGCTCCGCCGATCCGCGACATTGTCGTGCAGCCCGCCGCCGCGGCCAATGGCGCAAGCGAACTACGGCGGCATCGGAATCGCCGCGCATTCGCGATGCGCCCCTGGCACAGCAGTTGCTCGCTACGCTGGGATCGAGCGCCCGGCCCTGGCGCCCGGCAATTGTTACGGAGACCGGAAAGTTTTTCGTCGGGCTGGCCTGACGGCGTGCCGCCCCCCCCGAAATGTAATATGGATGTCATGTTCCGGTCAGGGAGGGCACATAAGATGAAGCCATCGGTCAGGTGAGAGGCATGCCCGGCCGAGTAGTCAGATTGTCATTGCCCGCTCACGAAAAGGAGAAAAACCATGTTGAAGCAACTTGCAGTCGCCGCCGCCGCTGCCACCCTAGCCGTTTCGACCTTCGCCGCCGGCGGAGCGGAGATCGACAAGACCTATGAGCTGAAGGACGGCTCGACCGTGTACATCTACAAGGACGGCAAGATGACCATGGAACGCAAGGCCGGCGGTACCTTCGTGATGAAGGAAGGTCACATCATGGAGACCAAGGACGGTCAGATGATCATGATGAAGGGCAACGAACTCTACCGTGTGGAAAAGCTCCACGAAGTTCATAGCGGCGGCCACTGAGCCTGCTTGTCGCGCAAACCTCGGCGCCGGTGCCGAGGTTTGTGCCCCGGCGCAACCGCTGCGCCCACGGCGGGACCGGCGCTTGATTCCGTCTGTACCGGCTAGCTCCCCAATTCGCCGCGGTCGCGGAAATATTCGAGCGCCTCGGGATTGGCGAGCGCCTCGACGTTCTTCACCGGCTCGCCGTGCACCACGTTGCGCACCGCCAGCTCGACGATCTTGCCGCTCTTGGTGCGCGGGATGTCCTGCACCTGCACGACCTTCGCCGGCACGTGGCGCGGCGTGGTGTTCTCCCGGATGGTGTCCTTGATGCGCTTGACCAGCGCCTCGTCGAGCGCCGCGCCGTCGCGCAGCTTGACGAACAGCACGACGCGCACGTCATGGTCCCAGTTCTGGCCGATCACCAGCGCTTCCACGACTTCGGGCAGCTTCTCGACCTGGCGGTAGATCTCCGCCGTGCCGATGCGCACGCCGCCGGGATTGAGCGTCGCGTCCGAGCGGCCGTAGATGATGAAGCCGCCGTGCGCCGTGCGCTCGGCGAAATCGCCGTGGCACCAGATGCCGGGGAAGCGCTCGAAGTAGGCGGCGCGGTAGCGGCGGCCCTCGGGATCGTTCCAGAAGCCCAGCGGCATCACCGGGAAGGGCTGGGTGCAGACCAGCTCGCCCTTCTGCCCGACGACCGGAAAGCCGTGCTCGTCGACGACGTCGGTGGCCATGCCAAGCCCGGCGCACTGGATCTCGCCGCGCCACACGGGGCCGATCGGATTGCTGCCGACGAAGCACGAGATGATGTCGGTGCCGCCCGAGATCGAGGCGAGCTGGATGTCGCGCTTGACGTCGGCGTAGACGTAATCGAAGCCTTCGGGCACCAGCGGACTGCCGGTCGACAGCATCGCGCGCAACGCCGACAGGTCGTGCGTCTTGCGCGGCTTTAGGCCGATCTTGGCGCAGGCGTCGATGAACTTCGCCGAGGTGCCGAAGTGCGTCATGCCCTCGGCCGCCGCGTAGTCGAACAGGATGCCGCCGCGGTCGACGAAGGGGCTGCCGTCGTAGAGCAGCAGCGTCGCCTCCGAGGCCAGGCCCGAGGCGAGCCAGTTCCACATCATCCAGCCGCAGGTGGTGAAGTAGAACAGACGATCGCCGGGCCGCACGTCGCTCTGCAGCTTGTGCTCCTTGAGATGCTGCAGCAGCGCGCCGCCGGCGCCGTGGACGATGCACTTGGGCACGCCGGTGGTGCCCGACGAATACATGATGTAGAGCGGGTGGGCGAACGGCAGTTGCGCGAATTCGATTTCCGTCGCCTCGCGCTGCGGCTCGACGTAGGCCGGCATCGACAGGCCGTTGCGGATCGCGGAGAGGTCGGCATCCGCGCCGCCGAGGTAGGGCGTGACGACGACGCGGCGCGCCGACGGCAGCCGCGCGGAAATTTCCGCCAGCTTGCCGAGGCAGTCGATGGGCTTGCCGTTGTACCAGTAGCCGTCGACGACGAACAGCAGCACCGGTTCGACCTGGCCGAAGCGGTCCAGCAC
>DAIDAU010000228.1 GCA_027310465.1 Rhodocyclaceae bacterium | reverse complement strand
GATGCAGACTCCCCCGCTCATCCAATGGCTCATCATCGCGGCGCTCCTCGCCGTGCTCGCCAGCCTCGGTGTTGCGCTGGTTGGGCTGATCCGTGACAAGGGCAAAAGCAAGCGCATGGTGATCGCTTTGACCTTTCGCATCGCGCTTTCGATCGGGTTGTTCATTCTGCTGATGCTCGGTATTTACTCCGGGGTGATCGTGCCGCATGGGGTGGTGCCTTAAGTTGCTGCTCCAATTCGGCGTCGTCGACGCTCGTGCCGACGGGGTGGTCCGCTGCGCTCCATGTCCCCCGGCGGACAAGAGCGATAAGGCGTCCGCCTCCTCCTTTACTTACGCGCAGCGGACCACCCCATCGGCACGAGCGGAACCGCCGTGCGATTTCTGGACCAGAACGGCACGCCGCAAAGCCAAGGGTGGCGGGGGGTCGTCGACGCGTAGGTAAAGGAGGAGGCGGACGCCTTATCGCTCTTGTCCGCCGGGGGACACGAAGCGGCGACGACCCCCCGTCGCCCTTGGCGGTTAAGAGCACTCCGGACAAGTCGGTTCCACACGGCTACAACAGATAAACGAAAACGAACAACCCCAGCCATACGACGTCCACGAAATGCCAATACCACGACACCGCCTCGAATGCGAAGTGATTCGTCGGCGTGAAATGTCCCATCGCCGAGCGCATCAGGATGACGAACAGCATGATCGCGCCGATGGTGACGTGGGCGCCGTGGAAGCCGGTCAGCATGAAGAAGGTCGAGCCGTAGATGCCGGAGGAGAGGCGCAAATTCTTCAGCGTGTAGGCGTCCCAATATTCGTGGCCCTGGAAGAACAGGAACAGCACGCCGAGCGCGACGGTGAGCGTGAGCCCGATGATCAGCTGGCGGCGGCGGTCGTTCTTGAGGCCCCAGTGCGCCCAGGTGACGGCGGCGCCGGAGGACAGCAGGATCAGGGTGTTGAGGGCGGGCAGGCCCCAGGCTTCCATGCCTTCCTTCGCCACCGTGAAGTGCTGGGCGTCGGGCAGGCTGAGCAGCGGCCAGGCCGCGTGGAAGGACGGCCACAGCTGGTGCGCGATGCCCTTGTCGCCGCTGCCGCCCAGCCACGGCACGGCGAAGTTGCGCACGTAGAACAGCGCGGCGAAGAAGGCGGCGAAGAACATCACCTCGGAGAAGATGAACCAGCCCATGCCCCAGCGGAAGCTGGCGTCGACCTGGTCGTTGTACCGGCCGCCGCGGCTTTCGCGCACCACGGTGCCGAACCAGCCGAACAGCATGCCGACGAAGACCAGCAATCCGACTCCGGAGGCGTAGCCGCCGATCAGGCTCTCGTCGTTGAGCAGCAGCGCGAAGCCGCCGAGCAGGCAGAACAGGCCGAACGAGCCGACGATCGGCCAGTAGCTCGGCTGCGGCACGAAGTAATGCGATTCGCTGTGGTCCATGATGTCGCTCTCTCTTCCTTCAGGCCGGCTTGCTCGCGCCGGGCTCGTCGTCCGTCTGGGTGCCCGGCACTTCGAAGAACGTGTAGGCGAGCGTCAGCGTCGAGATGTCCGCCGGCAGCTTGGGATCGACCTGGAACTGCAGCGGCATGTCCTTGGCCTCGCCCGGCCCCAGCGGCTGGTGCGAGAAGCAGAAGCACTCGATCTTGTGGAAATGCCCGGCGGCCTCGCCGGGCGTGATGTTGAAGGTCGCCTGGCCGACGATGGCGCGGTTGCCGATGTTGCGGGCGCGAAAGCGCGTCAGCACCATGTCGCCGGGGTGCACCTTGAGCCGCGGCGTCTCCGGGCGGAACTCCCAGGGCAGGGTGCCGCTGGTCGTGGCGACGAACTCGACGGTCACCCAGCGCGAGGTGTCGACCTGCTGCTTGACGGCGTCGCCGTAGGCGATGCGCCTCACCGTCGCGTCGTTCGAGCCGGTGACGACGCAGTAGACGCGGTAGAGCGGCACCAGCAGGAAGCTGAAGGCGATCATCGCCAGCGCGACGATCGCGAGCTTGCGCGCGAAGCGGCGGTTGTCGGCGGCCGGGGTCATGACGGCAGATGGTTGACGATCATCGCGCAGAAGACGGCGATTGCCATGCCGGCAAGCACCAGCGCCACGCGCGCGTTGGCGCGTCCCCTGGCGGCGCGCAAAGCCTTCGAGTCGTCGGCGTTCATGGTGGATCGGCCTAGCTGTGCGCCTGGGCGTCGTCGATCTTCGGCGGCTCGGTGAAGCTGTGATAGGGCGGCGGCGAAGGCAGCGTCCACTCGAGGCCGTGGGCGCCTTCCCAGACCTGCGCGGTCGCGCGCGGCCCTCGGCCGCGCACCGCGCGGATGAGGTTGTAAAGAAAGAGCAGCTGGGCGAAGCCGAAGACGAAGGCGCCGATGCTCGAAATCATGTTCCACTCGGCGTACTGCACCGCGTAGTCGGGAATGCGGCGCGGCATGCCGGCGAGTCCCAGGAAGTGCTGCGGGAAGAACAGCACGTTCACGAAGATCGCCGAAATCCAGAAGTGGATCTTGCCGAGCCGCTCGTCGTACATGTGCCCGGTCCATTTCGGCAGCCAGTAGTAGACGGCGGCGACGATGGCGAACAGCGCGCCGGTCACCAGCACGTAGTGGAAATGCGCGACGACGAAATAGGTGTCCTGGTACTGGAAGTCGACCGGCGCAAGGCCCAGCATCAGGCCCGAGAAGCCGCCGATGGTGAACAGCACGATGAAGGCCAGCGCCCAGAGCATCGGCGTCTCGAAGGTGAGCGAGCCGCGCCACATGGTGGCGATCCAGTTGAACACCTTGACGCCCGTGGGCACGGCGATGAGGATCGTCGAGTACATGAAGAACAGCTCGCCAGCCAGCGGCATGCCGACGGTGAACATGTGGTGCGCCCAGACGACGAACGACAGGAAGGCGATGGCACAGATGGCGTACACCATCGAGTGGTAGCCGAACAGGGGCTTGCGCGAGAACGTCGGCACGATCTGCGAGACGATGCCGAAGGCCGGCAGGATCATGATGTAAACCTCAGGGTGTCCGAAGAACCAGAACACGTGCTGGAACATCACCGGGTCGCCGCCGCCGGCGGCGGAAAAGAAGCTGGTGCCGAAGTACTTGTCGGTCAGCAGCATGGTGACGGCGCCGGCCAGCACCGGCATGGCGCCGATCAGCAGGAAGCCGGTGATCAGCCAGCTCCAGACGAACAGCGGCAGCCGGCTCCAGGTCATGCCCGGCGCGCGCATGTTGAAGATCGTGGTGACGATGTTGATCGCGCCCATCACCGACGAGATGCCCATCAGGTGGATGGCGAAGATCACGAACGGGAACGCCATGCCGGTCTGCAGCGAGTTGGGCGGATAGAGCGTCCAGCCGCTGGTCGGCGGGCCGCCGGGCATCGCCCAGGTGGACAGCAGCATGACGAAGGCGAACGGAAGGATCCAGAAGCTCCAGTTGTTGAGGCGCGGCAGCGCCATGTCGGGCGCGCCGATCATGATCGGCACCATCCAGTTCGCCAGGCCGACGAAGGACGGCATGATTGCGCCGAAGATCATCACCAGCGCGTGCAGGGTGGTCATCTGCGTGAAGGTCGTGGCGCTGACGAACTGCAGGCCGGGCTGGAACAGCTCGGCGCGCACCACCAGCGCGAAGCTGCCGCCGATGAAGAACATCAGCAGCGAGAAGCACAGGTAGAGCGTGCCGATGTCCTTGTGGTTGGTGGTGAACAGCCAGCGCGTCAGGCCCGTCGGGTGGCCGTGCTCTTCGCCGTGGAGTGCGATCTCTGCCATGTCACCGCTCCTATTTGCGCGCCGCCTTGATCTGCGACGGCTGCACCACGTCGCCCGTCTTGTTGCCCCACGAATTGCGCTCGAAGGTGATGACGCCGGCGATGTCGACGTCCGACAGCTGGGTGGCGAACGCCTGCATGGTCGTGCCCGGCTTGCCGTTCATCACGCGATCCATGTGCCCGGACACCGGTCCATTGACCAGCGGGCTGCCGTCGAGCGCGGGGAAGGTGCCGGGGATGCCCTTGCCGGTGGGCTGGTGGCAGGCGGCGCAGATGCGGCCGTAGACCTCCTGGCCCTTGGCCATCAGGTCTGTCTTGGTCCATTGGCGTTCCGCCCCGGCGGCGGCGCTCGCCTGCTCGGTCTTCTTCGTCGCCAGCCAGGCGTCGAAGTCGGCGGGATTCATCGCCACCACCACGGCCGGCATGTAGCCGTGGCCGATGCCGCAGAGCTCGGCGCATTGCCCGCGATAAGTCCCCGGCTGGTCGATGCGCGTCCACGCCTCGTTGATGAAGCCCGGATTGGCGTCGATCTTGTAGCCGAACGCCGGCATCCACCAGGAATGGATGACGTCGGTCGAGGTGAACAGCAGACGGATCTTCCTGCCGATCGGCAACACCAGCGGATTGTCGACCTCGCGCAGATAGTTGGGCACGCCGGCGGGATCGATGCCGGAGCGCAGCTTCGATGCGTCGACGCTCTTCGTGTCGAGGCTGCTGAAGAAGCCGACGCCCTGGTCGAGGTAGTCGTAGCGCCAGCGCCACTGCTGCCCGGTGACCTTGATCGTGAGGTCGGGCGCGGCGGTGTCCTTCATGCGGATCAGCGTCAGCGTCGCCGGCACTGCGAGCACGACGAGGATCAGCAACGGAACGATGGTCCACACGATCTCCAGCCGGGCGTTCTCGCGGAACTGGGCGGCGACCGCGCCGCGCGACTTGCGGTGGCGCGCGATGGCCCACATCATGGCGCCGTAGACGACGACCCCGATCGCCACGCAGACCCAGTACGCGAGGCTGTGCAGCCAATAGATTTCGCGGCTGGTCGAGGTGATGCCGGGCGTCAGGCCCGTCGCGTAGTCGGCATAGGCCGGGCTCGCTGCTCCGGCGAGAGCCGCTGCCATGATCGCTAGGCAGAACCGCGTGTTGCCCGCCATCGCACCTCCTGTCTCGGCCGCGGTCGACTCCGACCGCGCCGGCTGTCCTGCCGGTTCGACGGCGGCGCATGCCGGATAGTTCCGGCCGCGGCCGCGCGTCGCGCGCTGCCGCATGTTTTGGGCGAAAAACGAGTAGCGAAATTACCGGCAAGCCGGCATTCAGGTTTCCAGGCCCGCCTACTAGGATTCGGCATCCCGCGCGTCAATAGGCCGCAGAGCCGGCGCCGCGCCAGCGAAATTCCTCAACCCCTCAGGAGAAACGCGCCATGAAGAAACTGCTTGCTGCCTTGATGTCGTCCACGCTGCTGCTGTCGGCGGGCCATGCGCTGGCG
>DAIDAU010000225.1 GCA_027310465.1 Rhodocyclaceae bacterium | reverse complement strand
GGGGGCGATCTTGCGCAGCAGCGCCGGTTCGGGCCCGATGCCGAGCGGGAACAGCGAGACGACGATGACGAAGAAGAACACCGCCGTCAGCACCTCGCTCTTGCGGCGCATCGCCAGCAGCAGGTCGCGCCGCATGATCGCCAGCATCGCCTTCATAGCTGCAGCACCTTCCCGCCGGGCATCGGCATGGCCTGGTGGCTCGTCAGCACGGCCATGCCGCCGCCGGCCAAGTGCTCGCCGATCAGCGCCGACAGCATGTCGACGGCCTTGACGTCGAGCGCCGTGAAGGGCTCGTCGAGCACCCACAGCTTCGCCTTGCGCGTCACCAGCCGCGCCAGCAGCACGCGCCGCTTCTGGCCGGCGGAGAGGAAGCGCACCGGCA
Organism: Rhodocyclaceae bacterium; assembly: GCA_027310465.1. GTDB lineage: Bacteria > Pseudomonadota > Gammaproteobacteria > Burkholderiales > Rhodocyclaceae > Nitricoxidireducens. Next base: position 6,872 of record DAIDAU010000225.1, on the reverse strand, counting down.
GCTCCTCGCGGCCGCGCAGGCCGAAACGGTGCAGCGCCGCGATCGCCTCGCGGTCGGACAGATCGGCGCCGTCGAGCGCAGCGGCGAACTGGAGATTCTCGAGCGTCGTGAGTTCTTCCTTGACGGCGCCGTGATGGCCGAGGAACAGCATCTGGCGCCGGTACTCGTCGGACAGTTCGCGCACCGGAACGCCGTCCCAGCGGATCTCGCCCTCGGCGGGCTGCATCAGGCCGACCAGCAGGCGCAAGAGGCTCGTCTTGCCGGCGCCGTTCTCGCCGCGCACGTGCAGCCACTCGCCGGGGCCGACCGCGAGGTCGATCCCGGCAAACAGGCGGCGTTCGCCACGTGTGCAGGCGAGGTCGTGGGCGGTCAGCATGGAGGCGCGAATTGTGCCCTATTTGGGCGGTGGCTGGATTGCGGAGGCCAAAACGCTCTGGGACGGGCCTTGCGGCGAAACGCGGGTTGCAATGCATTTGGCATAGCCGCGCGGCGGCCTCAGGGACCGAAATCGGCCAGGTCGTTGGCCATGGCGTAGCGAACCAGTTCGGCCGCGTTGCCCATGCCCATCTTCTGCAGGATGCGCGTCTTGTGGGTGCTGACCGTCTTGACGCTGAGCGAAAGCTGGTCGGCGATCGCGGTGAGGCCGTGGCCGGCGACGATCATCAGAAAGACCTGGTACTCGCGCTCGGAAAGCAGCGTGTGCGGCTTTTGCTCGGCGTTCGGCATGCGTTCGCGGGCCATCTGCTCCGCCAGTTCGGCGCTGATGTAGACGCCGCCGCCGGCGACCTTGCGGATCACCGCGGTCAGCAGCTCGCTGTCGCACTCCTTAGTGAGGTAACCGGAAGCGCCGGCGCGCAGCGCGCGCCGCGCGTACTGCTCCTCGCCGTGCATGCTGAGGATGAGGATCGGCAGCGCCGGCTTTTCGCTCTTGATCCGGCGGATCAGATCGAAGCCGTTCCGGCCGGGCATCGACATGTCCAGCAGCAAGGCGTCCCAGTCGCGTTCCCGCACCCTTGCCATCACCTCATGGCCGTTGGCCGCTTCGCCGGCGACGATGATGTCGTCGGTGTCCGAGAGTATCTGCTTGAGCCCGTCGCGGATGATGGCGTGGTCGTCGGCGATGAGGATTTCGATTACTTTCATGCTGCAAGCTCCGTCGAGGCCTGTCCTTCCAACGGCACCACCACGGTCACCGCGGTGCCGGCGCCGGGACTGCTGATAAATTTGGCTTCCGCTCCCAACATCAACGCCCGTTCGCGGATGCCGATCAGGCCATGGCCGCCCGATCCGCCGCCGTCCTGAGTCATGCCTTTGCCATTATCCGCCACGGCCAGCGCAACGCAGCGACCTTCGTTATGCAGCGAAATCCGCACTTGCGTCGCCTCCGCGTGCCGCGCCACGTTCGTCAGGCACTCCTGGGTGATGCGGAACAGCGCGGTGGCAAGCTCCTCGGTCTGGCAGCAGACAGCCAAATCGACGTCCAGATCCAGATCGACGGCGACGCCGGTCTTGGCCGAGAAGTCCGCCGCCAGCCATTCGATGGCGGCGCAAAGCCCAAGGTCGTCGAGCAGCGCAGGCCGCAGGTCCGTCGAAATGCGCCGCACGGACTTGATCGTCGTTTCGATCTGGTGCTTCATGCTTTCGGCCTTCGCCGCAAGATCGTCGCCCTTTCCGGCCAGATGCGCTCCCAGCCACGACAATTCCATCTTGAGGCCGGTAAGCTGCTGCCCGAGTTCGTCGTGCAATTCCCGTGCAATATGCGCGCGTTCCTTCTCGCGCACGCTTTGCAAGGCCGCGGAAAGTTCGCGCAGTTGCCGGTTCGATTCCAGCAGCTGCTGATTGGCGCGGTGGCGTTCGGTGATGTCGCGCAAGATGACTGTATAGAGCGTCTCGCCGTTGATCGTCGCGCGCGACAACGACGCCTCGATCGGGAATTCCGTGCCGTTGGCGCGCAGCCCGACGACTTCGCGGCTGCCCGCCTTGGCGCGCGCGCTCTCCCCGGAGGCGCCGAATTTCTCGACCCGCTCGCGATGCATGGAGCGATAGCGCTCCGGCAGGAAGCTGTCGAGGCGCATGCCGATCGCTTCCTGCACGGAGTAGCCGAACATGCCTTCGGCGGCGGCGTTGAACAGGATCACGCGCTGCCCCGCATCGGCGATGATGATCGCATCCATCGCCGCCTTCATCGTTTCGTGGAGCCGCTCGCCGCTTTCCAGCAACTCCTTCGCCATGACGTGCCGCTTCTTCACCTGCCGCACGAGAATCGAGGCCACCAGCACGAGCAACGCCATCACGCCGAGGGTGCCCGCGATCAGCAGGCGCGCCTCCTGGCGCCAGCTCGCGAGCGCATTGGACCAGCTGATGGCAACGCCGACCATCAGCGGAAACTGGCTGACCGCGTGATGGGTGACGATCAGCGTGTCGCCGTTCGCGTCGGTCTCCTCGCTGGTCCGCAAGTCGCTCCGCTCGAACCAGCCGCCCGGATCCTCCGCCAGGCGCTTGCCGATGATCGCCTCGTCGTGGGGCGAGCGCGCCACCAGCGTGCCGTCGGCGAGATAAAGCGTGATCGGCTGGATGCCGCCGAAAGAGATCGATTGGTAGAGTTCCTCGAAATACGGCAGGTTCAGGGCGACGGCGACGACGCCGGCGAATTCCCCGTTGCGGCCATAGAGGCGCCGGCTCACATACATGGTCCATTGGCCGTCGATGCGGTTGCGCACCGGGTTGCCGATATAGAGTCCGTACTGCGGATGGTCGCGATGCACCGTGAAGTATTCGCGGTCGACCACCGCCACGTGGTCGCGCGGAAAGGTGCGCGACGTGCTGACCGTTTCGCCCTTGGTGTCGACGATGAAGATGTACTTGATCTGCGGCATGCCGTAGCGCCGGTCGCGCAGCACGCTATGCACGGCGTAGCTCGTCAGCGGCACACCGCGCGCATGCAAGCCGGCGGCCGCCGCGATCGTATTGAGCAGGACGAGGTCGACGTTCTGCAACGAGCGGGTCGTCTGCTCGGCCAGGATGCGGCTGAGACTGACCGTTTCCCCGCGGCTGTGCGTCAGGTCCTTGTTGCGCAGGTTCCACAGCAGCAGGGCGATGGAAGAGGCCACGGTCAATATCGCCAGGACCGTGAGGATGACCACCGCGACTGTGGGCCGGATTCGCCATTGCATGGGGGCGGATTCTGCCCGATTCGGGAGAAAAGCGTCAGTGTCGCCGCGATTTGTTTTGTGTGGCGCAACAAGCTTTCGCATAGCGCAACCAAAATACTGTGCGACGCGCCAAGAAACCCATTGTTGCGTTGCGACGAAGCCCTTATACTTTAGATTCACGAACATGAGAGGGGCGCAACTCCTCGCATGCCAATCCGGGCCGGCTAAACGCCGGCCTGCCAAGTAGGCCGGGACCATCTTTCGGCCGCGCCGTGAAGGGCTTCCTGGCCCGTGCCCGCAAGGCTACGACAGGGTTCCCAACGAACAGAGTGTCGAACAGTCGCGTAGGGTCGCGGGTCTGGTTTCGCGTGCTCGTACGTGACGGGGTCGTCGTGACGAACCATTTACGGACAGGGCATCATGAAAGGTAAAGCGAAACAGGCGAAGTACCCCGGCATCCCGGCGGTCATCCACGGCAACGGCGCCGTGGCCAACGTGATGGGCCACGTCTGCGGCGGCGTGATCGGCTACCCGATCACCCCCTCGACGGAAATTTCCGAGATCTACGAGGCGACCCGCGCCGACGGCGGCCTCAACGTCTGGGGCAAGCACCCGTTCTTCTTCAGCCCCGAAGGCGAGCACTCGGCGCAGAGCGGCGCGCTCGGCGCGGCGCTCACCGGCGGGCAGTACATCTCCAACGCGTCGTCGAGCCAGGGCATCCTCTACGGCCTCGAATCGCACTACGTCACCGTCGGCAAGAAGGTCGGCGGCTTCGTGCTGCAGGTCGCCGCCCGCGTCGTCTCGAAACACTCGCTCAACGTGATGGCCGGCCACGACGACGTCTATGCGCTGCTCTCGTCCGGCTATACGATCCTGTTCGGCTCGACCCCGCAGGAGGCCGCCGACCTCGCCGCGATCTCCTACCGCGTCGCCTCGCTGTCGCTGATCCCCGTCGCCAACGCCATGGACGGCTTCGCCACCAGCCACATGCTCTCGGAAGCGCTGATGCCCGAGCCCGAGCTGCTCAAGGAATACCTGGGCGACCCGGCCGGCCGCATCGCGTGCCCGACCGTGGCGCAGGAGCTGCTGCACGGCGCCAAGGGCCGCGTGTTCCAGTTGAAGATGCAGTACCTGGCGCGCAACCGGGACAACATCGGCGAGGAGAACCTCAAGCAGCTGGAAGCCTATCTCGACAAGCACGCCGATGCCGTCGAGAAGGACCACAAGGGCGCGCGCATCAAGGACACGCTCGGCTGGATTCCCGAGGAACTGCACGGCCAGTGGCAGCGTCAGTGGCTCAACGCCCACGAGAAGGGCACCCGCCAGCGCGTGCCGGCGCTGGTCGACGTCAACAACCCCGGCCTCACCGGCGGCGTGCAGAACCAGCCCGACTTCCAGGCCGGCGCCGCCGACCACCGCACCCACTTCGCCGTCGATGTGCCGCGCTTCGTGCGCCAGGCGATGGACGAATACGCCGAACTGACCGGCCGCCAGTACTCGCCGGTGCAGACCTTCATGTGCGACGACGCCGAATTCGTCATGGTGGGCCTCGGCTCCGTCACCGACGACGTCGAAGCCGTGGTCAGCTACCTGCGCGGCCAGGGCGTCAAGGTCGGCTGCGTCTCGATCAAGCTGCTGCAGCCCTTCCCGGAAGCCGAGCTGGTCGCCGCGCTGAACGGCAAGAAGGCCGTCACCGTGCTCGAGCGTTCGGACCAGACCGCCCTGACGAGCTTCGTCACGCAGGCGCTGTTCAAGGGCGCCGAGAACGCCTCCGGCGAGCGTCATGCCGGCATCCCGGCGATCACCCACATGCCGCGCATCACCACGGCGTTCTTCGGCCTGGGCGGCCACGACCTGCAGCCGCGCCACCTGATCGCCGGCTTCGCGAACATGCAGAAGGGCGGCATGGCGCCGATGATCTATCTCGGCTCGCAGTTCTTCTCCAAGAATCCCAGTCCTCGCGTCGCCGAGCTGCAGGCGCGCCTCAAGGCCGCCTATCCCGAAACCGAGCTGATGGCGCTCGACAGCGGCGAGAATCCGAACCTGCTGCCGAAGTCGGCGTTCCGCATCCGCTTCCACTCGGTCGGCGGCTACGGCACCATCGCCTCGGGCAAGCTGCTCACCGACATCCTCGCTGGCGTGCTCGGCATGCACTCGAAGTCGGCGCCGAAGTACGGCTCCGAGAAGAGCGGCGCGCCGACCAACTACTACATCACGCTGTCGCCCGAGCCGATTAAGATCACCAACGCCGAACTCGAAGACGTCGAGATCGTCATCTCTCCCGACCACAAGGTGTTCAGCCATACCAATCCGCTGCGCGGCCTGGTGGCGGGCGGCACCTTCATGATGCAGACCGGCCTCTCGGCCGAAGAAGTCTGGGCGGAAATGCCGGCGCAGGCGCGCCAGACCATCCGCGACAAGAAGATCCGCTTCCACATCGTCGACGCCTTCGCCGTGGCGAAGAAGCATGCGCCGACGCCGGAACTCGAAACCCGCATGATGGGCATCGCCTTCATCGGCGCCGTCGCGGGCCACGTGGATCGCGTCTCTGCCGGCGCCGCCGCCGACGTGATCCTCGACAAGATCCGCAACCAGATTTCCAAGAAGTTCGGCAGCAAGGGCGGCGCCGTCGTCGACGGCAACATGGCCGTGATCCGCGAAGGCATCGAGGCGACGCACAAGGTGAACTACGACAGCGCCGCCTTCGTCAAGGCCGAGTCGCGTCCCGCCGCCGGCAATCTCCGCGGCGTGGCGATATCGGCCAGGATGTGCCGCGCCAGCGGCTCTCCAGGCAGCGCCGGCTTCGGCGACCGCGGCTACTACGACGATATCGTCGCCAGCCATTTCCGCGAAGGCACGATCTCCGAAGCACCCGTGCTGCCGGGCACCGGCATGTTCATGCCCGCGGGCACCTCGGCCTGGAAGGACAAGGGCCTGTTCCGCCGCAACGTGCCCGAGTTCAACGCCGACCTGTGCACCGGCTGCATGGAATGCGCGCTGGTCTGCCCGGACGCCGCGATCCCGAACAACGTGCACGATATCCACGAGCTGCTGACCACGGCGATCCACCTGCTCGACGTTCCCGAAGCCCAGAAGGAAGCCATGCGCGAACATGTCTTCGCGCTGTCGGAAGCGGTGCGCGAGATGGTGCGCCAGGCCAAGCAGCCGCGGCCGCTGCACGAAATGGTGGCCGAAGCCGCGAGCCAGCTCGAGACCGACAAGGTCACGGTGCTGAAGAATTTCGGCCGGGTCGCCGAAGTCCTGGCGATCTATCCGGCCGCCAAAACGCGGCCGTTCTTCGATGCCATGGAAAAGGCCAATCCGGGCAGCGGCGGCCTCTACGCGGTCAATGTCGATCCATGGAAGTGCACGGGCTGCCTCGAATGCGTCGATGTCTGCGGCCCCGGCGCCCTGGCCGCGCGCGAGCAGGACGCCGCGCTCCTCGATCGCTTGCAGGCGCGCTTCGAATTCAGCGCCAAGATGCCGAACACGCCCGCGCGCTTCGCCGACGGCGCGATCAAGGCCGGCGGCGACACCAAGCGCCTGATGCTCGACCGCGCCAACTACTACGCCACCAACGGCGGTCACGGCGCCTGCCGCGGCTGCGGCGAAGTCACGGCGATACGCCTGGTCATGGCGACCAACCGCGCCATCTTCGACCGCAAGCGCCGCGAGCACATCCGCGAACTCGAAGGGCTGGTGAAACGCCTGCACTTCAAG
>DAIDAU010000210.1 GCA_027310465.1 Rhodocyclaceae bacterium | reverse complement strand
GCGGCGAGCGGCTGCCCCCACGCGCCGGTGAAGATGCCGCACATGGCGCCCGACAGGCCGCGGTGGCGGACGTCGCCGGACGCCTCGCCGACGCGCCGGCCGAGCTCGCCGAAGCGGTAGCCGTCGCGCAGCCGGCCGAAGGCGCCGCCGATGACCATGCCGAAGGTGACGTAGGCGTAGGCCGACGAGCCGGTGTTGCCGTGGCGCACCGACAGCGAGACCATGCGCATCGCCAGCAGCGCCAGCAGGTCGCGGCTGACGAAGTAGGCCGCCACCGTAAGGTTCATGTAGAGGTGCATCACGGCCTGCTGCAGCGGGTCCGCCATGGCGGGCAGGTTGGCCAGGTCCTCGATGCGGCGGCCGCGCATGCCGGCGCCGATGCGCGCCAGCTCGGCCAGCAGCGCGGCCCTGCCGGGCGCGGCAGGCAGGTTCACGCCGAGCCGCGCGAGGCCCTGGCGGCCGGCCTCGACGGCGCGGTCGCTGCGTCCCTGGCTCATGTGCAGGTGCATGCGCAGCACGTAGAGGCGCGCGATGTCGCCGGCCTCGCGCGTGTGGTCGAGCACCTGCATGAACAGGGCTTCGGCGGCGTCGGCATGGCCGAAGACGAATTCGCATTCGGCGCGGTCGACGAACATCTGCATCGCCAGCGCGGGATCGCTCCACCAGATGTCGCGGCCGACGAGGGCCGCCGCGGTTTCCAGGTAGGCGCGCGCCGCTTCGTGGGCGGCGGCCGCCTTGGCGCGCGTGCCCGCCTGCGCGTAGATCGCGGCGAGGCGCCGGCGTTCGCCGCCGTCGATGATTTCGTCGATGCAGTACTGGAACTGGTTGGCGATCTCGAACACGGCGTCGCCGTGCGCCTCGCCGCTCGCCAGCAGCGCGCGCCCGGCGGCGAGATGCAGCGCCTTGCGCTCGGCTTCGGCCATCGTCGCATAGGCGGCCTGCTGGATGCGGTCGTGGCCGAAGCGGAACAGGTCCGGCCGGTCGGCCTCGCGGTGCAGCGCGACGATCAGGCCTTCGCGCGCCGCCTCGGCGAGCGCGGCGTCGATCCCAGCGCCGCCGCCGGCCACCGCCGCGACGTGCGCGGCGGCGAAGCGGTTGCCGAGGCAGGCGCCGATGCGCAGCGCCCGCTGCGCCTCGGGCGACAGCCGCCGCAGCCGCTGCGCCATCAGTTCGGCGACGTCGTCGCCGAGCTCGGCGGCGCCGATGCGTTCCATGTCCCAGGTCCAGCGCCGCGACGCCGCGTCGAAGGCGAGCAGCCCCTCGTCGTGCAGGTTGAGCAGGAACTGGCGCACGAACAGCGGGTTGCCCGCGGTCTTGGCCAGCACCAGCCGTTCGAGCTCGGCGCTGTCGCTGCTGTGCAGGGTGTCGGCGACGAGCGCGGCGACGTCGCCCCCGCCGAGCGGCGCCAGCGGCAGCGTGGTGCACGGCACGCCGGCGGCGGTGAGGCCGCGGGCCAGCGCGCCGAGCGGATGCGCCGCGTCGACCTCGTTGTCGCGGTAGGCGCCGATCACCAGCAGGTGATGCGTGTCGGGATCGGCCAGTCCGTGGCGCAGCAGCTCGAGCGACGCCGCGTCGGCCCATTGCAGGTCGTCGAGGAAGATCGCCAGCGGCCGCTGCGGTTCGGCGAAGGCGCAGACGAAATCGTGCAGCGTGCGCTGGAAGCGCACGGCGGTCTGGCCCGGCGGCAGGTCCTGCAGCGGCGGCTGCGGGCCGAGCACCAGTTCGGCCTGCGGCACGGTGTCGACGATCACCCGGCCGTTGGCGCCCAGAGCCGTGCGCAGCTTGTCGCGCCAATGGGCGAGCTGCGCGTCGGGTTCCGCCAGCACCTGGCGCACGAGATCCTGCAGCGCCTGGATCGGCGAGGAGTAGGGCGTCGCGCGGTTGCGCTCGTCGAACTTGCCGGTGACGAAATGTCCGCCGCCGGCGGCCACCACCGGCTGCAGCTCCTGCACCAGCGCCGACTTGCCGAAGCCGGCGGGGCCGGCCACCAGCAGCAGTTCGGCGCGGCCCGCGGAGGCGCGGCGCCAGGCGTCGAGCAGGATCGCGCGCTGCCGCTCGCGGCCGTAGAGATGCGCGGGAATCGCCAGCGCCGGCGCGGCGTCGCGCGCGCCGAGGCGGAAGTCTTCCCAGGCGCCGCCGCCTTCGATGCGCGCGGCGCACTCGAGCAGGTCCCAGGCCAGGCCGGCGGCGCTGCGGTAGCGTTCCTCGGGCGTCTTGGCGAGCAGCTTGAGCACCAGGCCGTCGAGCGCCGCCGGCAGGGCCGGGCGGATGGCGCGCGGCGCGGCCGGCATGCGCGCGATGTGGCAATGGAACCAGTCGAGCGGGTCGTTGACGCGGAACGGCAGCTCGCCGGTGAGCATCTGGAACAGCAGTATGCCGAGCGCGTAGAGATCCGACGCCGGGCTGACGTCGGCGCCGGTGCGGCCGGTCTGCTCGGGCGCCATGTAGGCGGGATTGTCGGGCAGGTCGTGGCCTGCGCGGCCGGCCGCGGCGGCGTTCGCCGCCCGGCCGAAGTCGGTCAGCCAGGCCTGGCCGGCCGGGTCGACCAGCACGCTCTCCGGCGTCAGGCCGAGATGCAGGCGCTCGCGGCGATGCAGCTCGTCGAGGGCGCGCGCGGCGCTTGCGGCGATGCGCAGCGCGTGCAGCGGCGGCAGGCCGCCGGGCGGGATCAGCTCGGCGAGCGGGCTGCCGCCCGACTCCATCCTGACGAGCACGACGAGGCCGCCGAGCGTCTCGCAGGCCAGCGGCGCGAGGATGCCGGGGCAGTCGAGATGCGCGGCGACCGCGTGTTCGCGGGCGAGGCGGGCGGACTCCGCGCTGCCGGTCGCCGCCGCCAGGATGGCCACGGCGACGCCGTCGCTGCAGCGCAGGCCGCGGTAGCGCGCGACGCCGCGCGCGCCGCGCAGCGGCAGTTCTTCGACGACGCGGTAGCCGGGCAGTGAGAGCACGGGCCCGACTTTACGCGAAGTCGAAGCCCGGATTGCGCGGGCCGTCCTCCGCGGGGTGCTGCTTGCCGAGCCAATGTCGCACTTCGTCGACAACCGATTCGCCGACGAAGTACGCCGCCTCCTCGATCAGCAGCGCGTAGTCGGCCGGCGTCAGGATGCCGTAGAGCTCCTTGAGGTGGAATTCCTTGAGCATCGCCCGCAGCACGGTCTCCGTCTCCTCCGGCGCGATGTCGAGCGTGAACACCTTTTCGCAGTAGATCGGGTCGATGTGGTTGGGATTGGAGGCATTGAAGAGGTCGATGAAGCGGTCGAGCAGCGGCGCCGGCGCGTTCGACAGGAAGTGCGTCATCAGCGCGTTGAGCACGATCTCGCCGCGCTCGCGGAAGCGGAAGTGCGGGATCGCCGCCAGTTCCTCGCGGCCCAGCGCGTCGTCCTGCAGCGCGGCGTCGAGCTTCGCCGCGAAGTCGCGGTAGTTGTTGAGGATGAACGACATGCCCCAGCCGCAGGGCGTGGTCCAGCAGGCGGCGTCGCCGGCGAAGATCACGCGCTCGCGCGCCAGCTCCTGCGAGATCTGCGCCGACGGATACCAGCCGTACTTGATCTCCTTGACCTTCATGCCGTGGAAGGCGGCGGTGGCCGCCTCCTCGCGGATGATGCGGTCGTAGACCTTCGCCATGTCGTCCTGCGCCATGATCTGGCGCCGCAGGTAGAGGATCAGCGAGAAGGAGGTCTTGTCGTCGAGGATCTCGTACTCGAACACCGGGCGGCCCTGCTGCAGCGAAGTCTTCGGATCGGGGTTGGTGTCGGCGAAGGTCTGCCACATCATGTAGTCGCCGACCTGCATGCCGGACAGCCCGTCGGGATGCTCGCCGACCGCGCCGTACACCGACCACCAGTAGTAGCCGTCGCGGCTGATGCCGTACTGCTTGGCGATGGCCGAGTCGTAGCCGGTGCAGTCGATCAGCAGGCGGCCGGTGAAGTCGCCGCGCGCCGTGTTCACCGCGACGCCGTCGGCCGAGACGGCGTGCGAGCGGTATTCGCACCGGTCGACGACCTCCGAGCCGTTGTTGCGGATCGTCGCCGCCCAGAACGGCAGCAGGCGCTTCTCGTCGACGTAGGGATAGCGCTCGAACTGGCGCGCGCGCCACTGCGCCTTGGCGCCGGAATAGGTGCTGGCGAGGAAGCGCGTCACGCCGCCGTAGGTGTAGGGCTTGACGACGTTGTCGACGACGTTGAGCGGCACGAACCAGCTGCGCTTGGTCTCGCCGGCGACGCCTTTCTCGATGACGAGCACGCGGCGCGAGCGCGACAGTTCGGATGCGATGGCCAGGCCGGCGGGGCCGCCGCCGACGATGATGGCGTCGTATTGCGACATGGATCTCCTCCTCGGTGGGACCGCTGGGCGGCCGAATCTTCTAATGCGGCGCCCGCTGCGCGCAGACGCAGTTGCGACCGGCGAGCTTCGCCTCATAGAGCGCGCCGTCGGAGGCCTCGAGCAGCGAGCGCGGCGGCATGCCGTCGCGCGGCACGACGCTGGCGACGCCGATGCTCACGGTCACGCGCAGCAGCCGCTGGTCGTCGGGGATCTCGGCGTCGGCGGGAAGCAGCGCGAACACCAGCGCCTCGACTGCGGCGCGCATGCGCTCGGCGGTCTGCATGGCGCCGGAGAGATCGGTGGCCGGCAGCAGGCAGGCGAACTCCTCGCCGCCGTAGCGCGTGAGGACGTCGGCGGCGCGCTGCAGCGCGCCGCGCAGGGCCGCGGCGACGCGCACCAGGCAGTGGTCGCCGACGGCGTGGCCGTGGCGGTCGTTGATGTCCTTGAAGCGGTCGACGTCGATCATCACCAGCGACAGCGGCTGCGCGTCGCGCATGGCGCGGCCCCATTCCTTCGCCAGGCTCTCGTCGAAGCGGCGCCGGTTGTCGATGCCGGTCAGCGGATCGAGCGTGGTCAGGCGCAGCAGTTGGTCGCGGCTGCGCTTGAGCTCGACGTGGTTCCTGACGCGCGCGCGCACGATGGCGGGCGCCAGCGGCTTGGTCAGGTAGTCGATGGCGCCGAGCGAGAGGCCGTGCGCCTCCTCGCTTTCCTCGCCGTAGCTGGTGACGAAGACCACCGGGATGTGGGCGGTGCGCTCGTCGGCCTTGAGGCGCCGGCAGACCTCGTAGCCGCCGAGCTCCGGCATGACGACGTCGAGCAGGATGAGGTCGGGATTCTCGCCCGCCGCCAGCTCGATGCCGGCTTCGCCGCGCGTGGCGACGAGCATGTCGTAGTCGTCGCCGAGCAGCGCGAACAGCTGGTGGGCGCTGGTCGGGCTGTCGTCGATGACCAGCACGGTGGCACGCTTGTCGTCCATGGTGGGCTTCCCGAAGGCGGCTTCGGGCAGCATCATACGGAACGGCATCGAATAAAGCCAGGCGTCATCGCGCCGCCGCCCGGCGTGGATCAGTCGGCGTGTCCGGTCTTCAGGTATTCGAGCGAGGTCATCTCGCGCAGCGCCTGCTCCTCCTGCAGGAAGGCCTCGACGGCGATCGGATCGAACTGGCTGCCGGCGACGCGCAGGATTTCCGCCTTGGCGGCGTCGAACGGCATGCCCTTGCGGTAGGGCCGGTCGAAGGTCATGGCGTCGAGCGTGTCGATGATGGCGAACAGCCGCGCCGGCAGTGGAATCGCGTCGCCCTTGAGCGCGCGCGGATAGCCCGAGCCGTCGTAGCGCTCCTCGTGGCACAGCACGATCTGCGCGGCGAGCCCGAAGAACGGCAGCTTCTGCAGGATATGGCTGCCGTGCTCGGGATGCTGGCGCATCACCTGCCACTCCTCTTCGGTCAGCTTTCCGGGCTTGAGCAGGATGGCGTCGGGCACGCCGATCTTGCCGATGTCGTGCAGCAGGCTGCCCCAGTAGATCTCGCGCAGCGTGGCGGGATCGCTGTAATAGTGGCGCGCCAGGATCAGCGTATGCGAGGCCACGCGCTGGGAATGCAGGCCGGTCTCGCGCTCGCGCAGGTCGAGCGCCGCGGCCAGCGATTCGGCGAACTCTTCGTAGGGATGCGTGCCGGCCAGGCCGGCCTTGTGCTTGCGCGATTCGAGCAGGCAGGGCTCGCAGGTGAGGCCGCCCGCGGCTTCGTGGTACTGGCGGTCGGTGGCTGCGGTGCCGCAGCTCATGCAGTCGCGATTGCCCGGCATCCGGTGTCCCGCTTCGCGCGTGCCGTTGGATCGCGTGCCCATGTTCCGCTCCTGCCCTTGCCTGCATTGAAGACTCGCAGCGGAACCGTTCGGTTCCCGCGGCGGCTTACTTGCGGCGCTGCGGCAACTCTTCCGCCAGTTCGACGATGCGCCGGCGCGCCGCGGCGAAATCGAGCTTGTCGAGCGACCGCCTGATGTCGGCCGCCGTGTCGGCATGATCGGTGCCGCGC
>DAIDAU010000197.1 GCA_027310465.1 Rhodocyclaceae bacterium | reverse complement strand
CTCGAGGAGCTGCTCAAGCTCGCGCCCGATCTCTACGACATCACCGTGTTCGGCGCCGAGCCGCATCCCAACTACAACCGCATCCTGCTCTCGCCCGTGCTGGCCGGCGAGATGAAGCTGCCCGACATCGTGCTCAACGATCTCGCCTGGTACCGCGACAACGGCATCACGCTGCACGCCGGCCGCAAGGTCGGCAAGATCGACCGCACGCGGCGCAAGGTGATCGCCGAAGACGGCACCGAAGCCGAATACGACCGTCTGCTGCTCGCTACGGGTTCCTCGCCCTTCATCCTGCCGGTGCCGGGCAAGGACCTGCCGGGCGTCGTCGCCTACCGCGACATCGCCGACACCGAGGCGATGATCGAGGCCTCGACGCGCCAGGGACACGCCGTCGTGATCGGCGCCGGGCTGCTGGGCCTGGAGGCCGCCAACGGCCTCAGGCTGCGCGGCATGGAGGTTACGGTGGTGCATCTGGCCGACTGGATCATGGAGCGCCAACTCGACAAGACGGCGGCCGATCTGCTGCAGCAGTCGCTCGAAGCCAAGGGACTCAAGTTCCTGCTCGGCAAGCAGACCCGGGAGCTGGTGGCCGGCGAATCGGGCCGCGTCGCCGCGGTGCGTTTCGCCGACGGCAACGCCATCCCGGCGGACCTCGTCGTCATGGCCGTCGGCATCCGCCCGAACACTCAGCTTGCCGAGAGCGCCGCGCTGCGCTGCGAGCGCGGCATCGTCGTGGACGATACGCTGCAGACCTACGATCCGCGCATCTACGCGGTCGGCGAATGCGTGGCGCATCGTGGCGTCGCCTACGGCCTCGTCGCGCCGCTGTTCGAGCAGGCCAAGGTCTGCGCCAATCATCTCGCGCAGATGGGCATCGGCCGCTACAGCGGCTCGGTCACCTCGACCAAGCTCAAGGTCACCGGCATCGACGTGTTCTCGGCGGGCGACTTCCTGGGCGGCGAGGGCACCGAGGAGATCGTGCTCGCCGACCCGGCCGGCGGCGTGTACAAGAAGCTGGTGATCAAGGGCGAGCACCTCGCCGGCGCCGTGCTCTACGGCGACACCGCCGATGGCGCCTGGTACTTCCGGCTGCTCAAGGACAGGCAGAACATCGCCGACATCCGCGACCACCTGATGTTCGGCTCGCACCACGGCGGCGACGGCGGCCACGCCGGGCAGAACAAGGCGGCCGCCATGCCCGACGAGGCGGAAGTGTGCGGCTGCAACGGCGTCTGCAAGGGCACCATCGTCAAGGCGATCAAGGAGCATGGCCTGTTCACCATCGAGGACGTGCGCAAGCACACCAAGGCGTCGTCGTCCTGCGGCAGCTGCACCGGCCTCGTCGAGCAGATCCTCGCGTCGACCGTCGGCGGCGCCTACCAGCCCGCGGAAACGAAGGACAAGCCGGTCTGCGGCTGCACCGACCGCTCGCACGGAGAAGTGCGCCGCGCGATCCGCGAGCACAAGCTGCTGACGATTCCCGATGCGATGCGCTTCCTCGAATGGAAGACGCCCGACGGCTGCGCCAGTTGCCGCCCGGCGCTCAACTACTACCTGATCTCGACTTGGCCGCACGAGGCGCAGGACGACCCGCAGTCGCGCTTCATCAACGAGCGCGCCCACGCCAACATCCAGAAGGACGGCAGCTTCAGCGTGGTGCCGCGCATGTGGGGCGGCCTCACCACGCCGGCCGAGCTGCGCGTCAGCGCCGACGTCGCCGAGAAGTACCAGGTGCCGACGGTGAAGATGACCGGCGGCGCGCGCATCGACCTGCTCGGCATCAAGAAGGGCGACCTGCCGGGCGTCTGGGCCGATCTGGGCGCGGCGGGCCTGGTCTCGGGCCACGCCTACGGCAAGTCGATCCGCACCGTGAAGACCTGCGTCGGCGCCGAGCACTGCCGCTTCGGCACGCAGCGTTCGATGGGCATGGGCGTCAAGCTCGAGAAGATGCTGTTCGGCATGTGGGCGCCGCACAAGGTCAAGCTCGCCGTGTCGGGCTGCCCGCGCAACTGCGCCGAAGCCGGCATCAAGGACGTCGGCGTCATCGGCGTCGACTCCGGCTACGAGCTCTACGTCGCCGGCAACGGCGGCATCAAGACCGAGGTCGCGCAGTTCCTCTGCAAAGTGAAGAACGACGACGAGGTGCTCGAATACACGGCCGCCTTCCTGCAGCTCTACCGCGAGGAAGGCTGGTACCTCGAGCGCACCTGCCACTACGTCGCGCGCGTCGGGCTCGATCACGTGAAGAAGGCCGTCGTCGCCGACGCCGCGCGCCGCCGGGAACTGCGCGAGCGGCTGCTCTACGCCCTGCAGGGCTACGAGGACCCGTGGGCGACGACGGCCAAGCGTTCCAACGAATACGTCGCGCTGGAGGTGCTGTGATGGAAGCCTGGAAGAAGCTCTGCCTGCTGCGCGAGATTCCGCCGCTGGGCAGCCGCGTCGTCAAGTCGCCCAAGGGCGACATCGCCGTGTTCCGCACCGCGGACGACGAAGTGTTCGCGCTGCACGACAAGTGCCCGCATCGCGGCGGTCCGCTGTCGCAGGGGATCGTGGCCGGCAAGGCGGTCGCGTGCCCGATGCACGGCTGGAAGATCGGCCTCGACGACGGCGAGGCCGTCGCTCCGGACCAAGGCTGCGCGCGCCCCTTCGCCGTGAAGGTCGAGGACGGTGCGGTATGGATATCCCTCTGACCGGCCTGCCGCTCAAGGAGACGCGCAGCGTCTGCTGCTACTGCGGCACCGGCTGCGGCCTCATCGTCCAGTCGGACGGCGACCGCATCGTCGGCGTGCGCGGCGATCCCGAGCATCCGGCGAACTTCGGCCGGCTCTGCTCGAAGGGCAACACACTGCATCTGGCGAGCGTGCGCGCCGGCCGCGCGACGGTGCCGCTGCTGCGCGAGAGCCGCACCGTGACGCCCGTCACCAGCTCATGGGACTACGCGCTCGACGTCGCGGCGGAGCGCTTCGCCCGCATCATCCGCGAGCACGGACCGGATGCCGTCGCCTTCTACGTCTCCGGCCAATTGCTGACCGAGGACTACTACGTCTTCAACAAGCTGGCGCGCGCGCTGGTCGGCACCCACAACATCGACTCGAACTCGCGCCTGTGCATGTCCTCGGCCGTCGCCGCCTACAAGGCCACGCTGGGTTCCGACGCCGTGCCCTGCAGCTACGCCGACATCGATGCTGCCGACCTGCTGCTGATCGCGGGATCGAACACCGCTTTCGCGCATCCCGTCGTGTTCCGCCGCATCGAGGCGGCGCGCGAGAGGAATCCCGCGTTGAAGCTGATCGTCGTCGATCCGCGCCGTACCGACACCGCGGCGAGCGCCGACCTGCAC
>DAIDAU010000181.1 GCA_027310465.1 Rhodocyclaceae bacterium | reverse complement strand
GACCGCGGCCGAGCTGAAGCAGATCGATGCGCTGGTGCGCGAGGCCGTCGGCTTCAGCCAGGAGCGCGGCGATTCGGTCAACGTCGCCAACGTGGCGTTCGCGCCGCAGGAGAAGGAAGAGATACCGTCCTTGCCGTTCTGGAAGAATCCCGAGATGCTCGACATCGCGCGCGAACTGGCGAAATACCTGGTGGTCGCCTTGATCGCCTACTTCGTCTGGACCAGGATATTGAAGTCCGTCTGGAGCGAGTGGCAGGAAGCGGCGCGGCGTGCCGAAGCCCGCAAGGAAAGGGACGCGCGGGCCGCGCATGCGGCGGGCGAAGCCGAGGAGCGCGGCATGGACTACGAGACCAAGCTGCAGCAGGCACGCGACATGGCGCGGTCGGATCCGCGCATCGTCGCCAACGTGATCAAGGAGTGGGTCGGTGGCGGCAACGAACCCCGATGAAGGCCTCGAGGACAGCGCGATCCTGCTGCTGTCGCTCGGCGAGGACGAGGCCGCCGCGGTTCTGAAGAACCTGGGCCCGCGCGAGGTCCAGAAGCTCGGCCATGCCATGACCGCGCTCAAGGCGGTGCCGCGCGAACGCATCGAAACCGTCCTCGACAAGCTGCATACCCAGACCGCCGCGGGCGGCCCGTTCTCGGTGGACGAGGCGCATATCCGCGCGATGCTGACCAAGGCCCTCGGCGACGACCGCGCCGCCAACCTGATCTCGCGCATCATGCAGGGCGGCGAGACCGCCGGCATCGAAAGCCTCAAGTGGATGGACGCGGCGACGGTCGGGGACCTGATCAAGAACGAGCACCCGCAGATCATCGCCACCATCCTCGTCCATCTCGAATTCGACCAGGCCGGCGAAATCCTCAAGCTGTTCACCGAGCGGCTGCGCAACGACGTCCTGCTGCGCATCGCCACGCTCGACGGCGTCCAGCCGACCGCCCTCAAGGAGCTCAACGACGCCCTGATGCGCCTGCTTTCCGGTTCCGCCGCCAACATCCGCAAGGCGGCGATGGGCGGCACGCGCCACGCCGCCGAGATCCTCAACTTCGTCGGCCAGCAGGTCGAGACGTCGATCATCGACAACGTGCGCGAATACGACCCCGATCTGGCGCAGAAGATCCTCGACGAGATGTTCGTCTTCGAGAACCTCATGGACGTCGACGACCGCGGCATCCAGCTGCTGCTGCGCGAGGTGCAGTCCGATTCGCTCATCGTCGCCCTCAAGGGCGCGGCGCCGGAACTGCGCGAGAAGATCTTCAAGAACATGTCGCAGCGCGCCGCCGAGATGCTCAGGGAAGACCTCGAGTCGAAAGGCCCGGTGCGCCTCTCCGAAGTGGAAGCCGAGCAGAAGGAGATTCTCAAGATCGCGCGCCGCCTCGCCGACGAGGGCCAGATCGTCCTGGCAGGCAAGGGCGGCGAAGACCAGATGATCTAGCGACATGCCAATGTCCGCCGACAAGGGTCGCCTCACCGCCTGGGAACGCTGGGAACTGGCCGACTTCGACACTCCCAAGACGAAGCCCGCCGGAAAGGACGTTCCCGCCGGGCCGCAGGTCGCCTTGCCGACCGCGGAGGAGATCGAGCGCATCTACCAGGAAGCGCAGGAGCAAGGCCGCCGGCAAGGCCTCGAGGAAGGCGCGAAGACCGGCTTCGAACAGGGCTTCGAGCAAGGACAGATCAAGGCCCGCGAGCAGGCGGCGCGCCTGGCGCAGCTCGGCGACCGGCTCGAAACGGCCTTGGCGCAATTCGACGGCGAAGTCGGCGACGAGCTGCTCGCGCTGGCCGTCGAACTCGCGCGCCAGGTGGTGAGGAGGGAAATCCAGGCGCATCCCGAATCCCTGCTCGAGGTCGTGCGCGAAGCCCTCGAACAGATTCCCCATCAGCACGCGACGCTCTACCTGAACCCGGAGGATGCCTCGCTGGTCCGCTCGTATCTCGGCGACCAGCTCGCGCATTTCGGCCATCGCATCCTCGAAGACGCGC
Organism: Rhodocyclaceae bacterium; assembly: GCA_027310465.1. GTDB lineage: Bacteria > Pseudomonadota > Gammaproteobacteria > Burkholderiales > Rhodocyclaceae > Nitricoxidireducens. Next base: position 2,155 of record DAIDAU010000181.1, on the reverse strand, counting down.
GGCTCGGCCGCGGCGACTGCAAGGTCGAGGCAGGCGGCAGCACCGTCGATGCAACGGTGGCCACGCGCTGGCGCCGCGTGCTCGAAAGCCTCGGCTTCGACGACGCCTGGAAGCCGCCGCAAGAATCATGAACGACAGCATCGCCTCGTGGCGCCGCTTTCTCGCCGCCAGCCGCGAACAGCTCGGTCCCGCCAATCCCTTCCAGATCTCGGGCCGGCTCACCCGCGTGAACGGCCTCGTCATGGAGGCGGCGGGCATCAAGCTCCCGCTCGGTTCCGGCTGCCGCATCCTGGTTCCCGGCGGCGGCAGCGTCGAGGCCGAAGTGGTGGGCTTCGCCGGCGAGAAGCTGTTCATGATGCCGACCGAGGACGTGCACGGCCTCGCCCCGGGCGCGCAGGTCGTTCCGCTGGAGTTCAAGCCGCCGCCGCCGCGGCTCGACAAGCTCGACGAGCATCGGCGCCGCGCCTTCGACCGCGCCAAGCACCTGCCGGTGGGCGACCAGCTGCTGGGGCGCGTCGTCGACAGCAACGGCCGGCCGCTCGACGCCCTCGGCGCGCTGGACAGCAAGCAGTCGCGCTCGCTCGTCAGCCGGCCGATCAATCCGCTCGCCCGCGCGCCGATCGAGAAGAGCCTCGACGTCGGCATCCGCGCCATCAATGCGCTGGTCACCGTCGGGCGCGGCCAGCGGCTCGGCCTGTTCGCCGGCTCCGGCGTCGGCAAGAGCGTGCTGCTCGGCATGATGGCGCGCTACACCGCGGCGGAGGTCATCGTCGTCGGGCTGATCGGCGAACGCGGCCGCGAGGTCAAGGAATTCATCGAGCAGAACCTCGGCGGCGAAGGCCTGCGCCGCTCCGTCGTGATCGCCGCGCCGGCCGACGTCAGCCCGCTGATGCGGCTCCAGGGCGCGGCCTACGCGACCAGCGTGGCCGAGCACTTCCGCGACCAGGGCAGGCACGTGCTGCTGATCATGGATTCGCTGACGCGCTATGCGATGGCGCAGCGCGAGATCGCGCTGGCGATCGGCGAGCCGCCGGTCACGCGCGGCTATCCGCCGTCGGTCTTCGCGCGCATGCCGCAGCTGGTGGAGCGCGCGGGCAACGGCCCCAGCGGCGGCGGCTCGATCACCGCGTTCTACACCGTGCTCGCCGAGGGCGACGACCAGCAGGACCCGATCGCCGATTCGGCGCGCGCGATCCTCGACGGCCACTTCGTGCTGTCGCGCAGCCTCGCCGACAGCGGCCACTATCCGGCGATCGACATCGAGCAATCGATCTCGCGCGCGCTGACCAACCTGATCACGCCCGACCATCTCGAACTGATCCGCGCCTTCAAGCAGCTCTACACGCGCTACCAGCGCTCGCGCGACCTGCTGGCGGTCGGCGCCTACGCCAAGGGCTCGGATCCCCTGCTCGACCGCGCCATCGCGCTCTATCCGCAGCTCGAGCGCTTCCTGCAGCAGAGCATCGACCAGCGCGCCGACTACGAATCCAGCCTGGCGGCGCTGCGCGCGATCTTCCAGGCAGGCACGTAGAATCCTTCCTATAAAAGAAATCAAACTTCCCCAGGGGTTCGCCACCTAGCTCATGGCCCAGGAATTTCCGCTGCAAATCCTGCTCGACCTGTCGCAGCTTCAGCTCGACGAAGCCGCGCGCCGCCTGGGCAAGTTCATCGCCAGCCAGCAGGAGGCGGCCGAGCGCCTGGAGATGCTGAGCCAATATCGCGAAGAGTACCGCGCGCGCTTCCTGGCGGCGGCCAAGGACGGCCTTGGACTCGACGCGTGGCGGAACTACCGCGCCTTTCTCGATCGGCTCGACGGCGCCGTCGCGCAGGCGACCGAACTGCTCGCGGCCTCCGAGCGGCGCACCAGCGCCGGCCAGCAGGAATGGCTCAAGAAGCGCGGCAAGGTCGATGCCTTCGATACGCTCGCCCAGCGCCACCAGGCGCGCATCGATTACGCCGAACACCGGCAGGAACAGAAGCTGTCGGACGAACATACGGCGACGCGCCACAGAAAGGCCGAATAGCCGGTTCTTTCTCCCGAAGCGAATGGCATGGCTCTTGCGTTACCGGACGCATACGAAGCCAGCAAAGGATCCGCCATGCCGCAACTGAACGTCGCACCGAGCCCGAGTCCGGTGGTCGCCCCTCCTGCCTC
>DAIDAU010000180.1 GCA_027310465.1 Rhodocyclaceae bacterium | reverse complement strand
CGGTATTATGTAGCTGCTGCCATTCCTTCGCCGATTCAAGACCTTAGCCGCACTCCTGCGGCCCGCCTCACCGAAGCACGATAGCGTCGAGATTCACGGGGCGGTTCATGTCCTGGGCGAACGTGCGGACGATGGCGCCGTACTGCTCGCGGATCGCGGCAATGTGTTCGGCGTCGCCGACATGAAGATGCTGGCGCTCGCCGGCCAGGTCGGCGAGCTTGCCCTTGAGGGCGTCCGCGCGATCCTCGCTCAACGCGGCTGACGACGGGCCGAACAGTTCGGCCGACACAAACGCCATGACGTGCCCGATGCACTCGACGGCCACCTCGTAGGCCAGCAGATCGTCCCTCGTCCATTGCGCAGCAGCCGTCGTCGTCATGGTGCGTTCCTCGATGCGATGACTGCGATTATCGCACCTTCATATCGCACCGACCAAGCGACAAGGCCGCCCGACGGCGGCCTTGCGTGACGATGGCATTGCGCCTACGCCGTTAGCGCACGCGCAGATGCAGGCAGTAGTTGTGAAGGATGTTGCTGATCCAGTCACAGCCCATGCCGAAGGGCTTGAGGCCGACATCATCCTGGCACCAGAACGTCGTCCCGGCGTACTCGAACCGGCCACCCTCGCCGCAGAGCTTGAGCACGAGATCCCACGCGATGGGATACTGCGCGCGCTCGTACTTCACGTTTTTGGTGACGATCGTCAGCACACATCCCGGCGCCATCACGTCGGCGCAGCAGTCGTAGATGCTCGCCAGCTCGTCGATGAAGTGCTGGTAGTCCTGGACGTTACCCAGGTCGGCCTTGCTCTCCGAATAGGTCGTGCGCAGTCCCTTCGCCTGGCGGGCCTTCTGGCCTTCGTCGCTGACGTGCATGCCGGGGTTGTGGAGGATGCGCCAGTAGGGCGGGCTCGTGACCGTATACGACACCGGTCGGAACGCCGCAGGAATCAGTTTCGCCGCCTTGCGGGCATCGCCATGCGCCACATGCCAGCGCCCGCGCGCATCGCCCGCCGCATCGGCGATTCGGCCACGCGCGATCTCTGCCCAGGTATCGCCCAACTCCACGATGACGGCTTTGCGGTCAGTCGCCAGCGCCGCGACGGCCGTCGAACCCGTGCCGCCCATCGGGTCGAACACGACGGCGCCCTTGTCGGTAAGCTCGGTGACGAAGGTCTGTATAAGCTCTTCGGGGAACTTGGCCGGGTGCAGGATTTCCTTTTTGTTGCGCGGCTTCGGGCGTGGCTTCACCCACTGCTCGCGGATGGCCGGCGCGCCGACATGCAGCGTCGGCAGCGCCTCATGCACGGGTCCGTTCTCAGGAATTGCCTGCAAGACATTGACATAGACCGGCGCCGCATCGTCGGCCTGCAAGCCGATGCGCTCGTCGCGCAGGCGGAACGTGCCACGCGCCAGGCTCGCCAGCATCCATGGCAGCGGGAAGCGGCCCGCCGCGGTCTCGACTTCCTGCGACAGCAGCACGCAGAAGCCGCCTTCCTTGAGGATCGCGCGGCAGTTGTCGAGGAATCGGCGCACGTCGCCCTGTTGGGCGGCGACCTGCTCAGCCATCGCGGCACCGGAACCGCGCATGTCGACGACGATGAAATCAAACGGCGTGAAGTCCGTCTCGCCGTAGCGCCAGCGCCCGATGTCCTGCGGCGCCACGGTTTCGCGGAACAGCATGCGGCCGTGCGCTTCGATCGCCGGCCGCCAGTCGGACACGGTGATCGCCATCACGCGATTTGTGCGGCCATCGGGCGCAAGGCGTTTGGTGAAGAACTGGACCAGATCGCCGTATAGGACTTCATCGCCCGGCAGCGCGAAGAAGCTTTTCTGGAACAGCAGCCAGTCGCGCCAGGACATATCGTTGACGCGATTTTCGAGAGTACGCTTCGGCTTGGCGGTTGATGCGGCTGCGCGTTGTGCGGTTGGCATGATTACGCCTCCATCAGTTTGGCAATCGGGTTGAGGTTGCCCGGCAACACATACCGATTCGCGGTCTTGGTGCCGGGCTGGTGCTTGTCCGAAGCGCTTTGCTTCGGCGGGTAGAAGTAGCAGGAAGAACCCTTGGCGATGGGCTGCGCGGTGCGCTCGAAGTCGTCGCGTCCGATCCAGCCGATCAGGTAGAGAACGTAATCCTGGCGCGGGAACACCTCGCGGAACCGGGCATCGGGATAGCTGCTCGTGATCGACGTAGCGCCTTCCGTGGCCGTCAGCGAAAGCGCCGCCTTCTGCTTCCACAGTCGCCGACGCGCCTCGTCGTCGACCTGGATCGCAAGGAAGGATGACAGGTCGTTGCGCGACCACGCGCCGGCATCCTTCAGGTTCAACGGCTGCTGCCGTGCGCCCGCGCCCGCCTCGAAGACGGTGGCGCCGCCACCGCCGAGCGCCGGCCAGGTCAGTGTGACATCCAGGTTGGTAGCTGACCGTTCCCGTGCGGCAATGGCTGCGGGATCGACTAAGAACGCCTCAACTTCCGTATCCGGGAATGCCGACCATGGATACGGCAATGCCGACTTGGCCGTGGAGTCCAATCCCGCTTCGACGGAAACGCCGAACACATAGACTTCCTTGTGCTCCTTGTAGTCCTGCGGAATCAGCATCGGGAAGAAACGATGCCAGTCCTTTGACAGACTATTCACGCCGCATAGCAATTCATCGAGGCTGAAGGGCTGACGGGGCGCACTCAGAAAGTGCGTCAGAACATGGAACGTCTTTACATCCGCCTCGACGCGACCCCGCGTGGCGGCGAAGGTGAAATCGAAATCGTCGTGGTCCCGGTAACTCTTCTGCTGCTCTTCCGATGCGATGCCCATGCTCGCCGCATGGCGACGAATCATCGTCTCATTCACCTTGCCGCGAGCGATCCGCGCCACGCGCCGCCAGGCGTCCTTCCCCATGCGGTTATAGGTGTAGGGATCGCCGCTCTTGATGGCGTAGCTGACGGCCGCCCGGATGTCGTCGGGCGTCGGGCGCAGCGCAATGATGTCTGTTGTGGCAATCGTCATGTCCGTACGCCCTTGACCCCATCGATGAAGAAGTCCGGCTGCTTGGTGCCGCCGAACTTCCCTTTCGCGGCAGCGCCGCGCGTCTTCTTCGGCGTGAGGTCGATCTTCGACAGCGGTTCGCGGAAGTCGACATCGTGCTTTGCCATCTCCGCCATCAGCGTTGCCACGATTCCCCAATGGTCGGGAACGTGGTTTTCCTTGGCGTAGTTGGTGAAGGTGTTTGCGTGCGTGCAGACCAGGCGCGCGAATCCCCGGATGCTCAACCGTGCCCGGCCAACGCAATCGACGAATTCGGTGTAGGTCATGTCCCGCCCATTAACGGCATGCTTGGAGAATAGTAAATAGGTACATGTATGTCAACGCATATTTCTATTCGGAGGCGAGCATAAATTAATTTGTGTTTTTACTTGACATCCAGCATTGGCGGCCTAGAATGGAAACACATAAAACAATGTGCGCTTATCCCAAATGGCTCGCCACCAACACCAACAGCACTTCCTCCTGTCCGCCAAGGCCCGCACCCTGTCCGTGCTACAGGTCGCCCAGATGCCCGACGCCGAAGCGTTTAGGGTCTTCAAGGAGATGCGCTGGGGCGCCGGGGAGGCCGTGGCCTGCCCGTGCTGCGGCGTTGTTGCCGAGCACGCCTTTCGCAAGGATCGCCGGCAGTGGCGGTGCCTCGACTGCGGCCACACCTTTTCCGTAACAGCCGGGACGATCTTCGCCAACCACAAGCTGCCGCTCAAGACCTACCTGACGGCCATCGCGCTCTATGCGAACGCGGCCAAGGGGATGTCGGCGCTGCAACTGTGCCGAGACTTGGATATTCAGTACAAGAGCGCCTACGTCCTGCTGCACAAGATCAGGGAGTCGCTGATGGAACACCGCGACGAGACGCCCCTATCGGGCGAGATTCACGTCGACGGCGCCTACGTCAACGGCTATGTCCGGCCGAAGAACAAGAAGTCGGAGCGCATCGATCGCCGCCTGGCCGAGAACCAGCGCCCCGACAAGCGCTGCGTGCTGGTGATGCGCCAGAAGGCGACCGATGCCGGCGCCGAAGGGGCGGCCAAGACCCTCACCTTCGTCTTGAAGAAGGAGAACCAGGCCGACGTGTCCAAGCTGGCCGGCGCCTTCGTCACCGCCGGCTCGACGATCTGCGCCGACGAGAGCAACGCCTACGACCCGCTGCATGCCAAGTTCGCCACGCGGCGCGTCAATCACCAGCAGGAGTATCGCGCCGACGATGGCACGACGAACAACCTGGCCGAGTCCTACTTCTCGCGCTTCCGCCGCATGCAGTACGGGCAGGTGCACAAGTTCGGCAATCAGTACCTCGACAACTACGCGAACGAGGCCGCGTTCCGCGAGGATACGCGGCGCCTGTCGAACGGCGCGATCTTCGCGGAAGTGACGAAGCGTTGCGCCAAGACGCGCACGAGCCGCGACTGGTGCGGTTACTGGCAGGGGAACAAGCGGGGAACGGAACGGCTGGCGGCGTAACCGCCGCTACGCGATCTGCCAAGACCGCATGCCGTTCTTGTCGGCGCCGACGACGCGGACGAGCTTCTTGCCGAGCAGCTTGTTGAGGATCATCGAGATGGACTTCTGCACGGCGTCGGTTAGCGTCGGTTCGATGCCGCGATCCGCCACGATCCGTTCCGTCACTTCCCGCGTCGTGAGCGCCTGGCCGGCCGTGCGCAGCGAGTCGAGAACGGCGCGCGGTCCCTCGCCCGGCTTGAAGTAGCTGTTGCGCTGCCGGACGGCCTTGGCGCGGACGCCGCGCAGGTTCATGTCCGGCGCGAATATCTTGATCGCCGCGTCGATGTGCGCGACATTACCCGCCAGCTTGGCGATCTGCGTCCGGTAGTGCTGGATTTGCCCGGTCAGTTCGGCGCGCTTCGTCGCCAAACCCGAAACCACAAGAGACTGTGCCATGATGCGTCCGTCGAAGAAGGTACGGACACCATCGTAGCGGTTATGCCAGCGTCACGCGATGGCAACTGCTACATAATTTCGCAAAGGAATCTTTATGCGTCTGCACTGTGCCGTTCTAATCTCGATCGCCTTGATGCTTGCCGGCTGTTCAAGGGGACCGGAGTCCACGGTCGAGCAGTTCTACCGCTCCATCGAGAAGGGTCAAATCGCCGAAGCCAGAAGCCTCCTATCGAGACGGTTCGACGAACAAATACGCGCCGCCGGCGAACAGGGGGAGGAAGCGTTCATCTCTGTATTGGTATCCGAACAGAATAAGTACAGGACGTGCGGTGGCATCGACTCCGTCAAGGCGAACCTCGCCGGTGAGGGCGAAACTCGATCCGGCATTACCACTGTCACGTTCAGGAAGAGCGGCCTATCCGGGTGCGAGGCACTCAACCCAGAGGATATCCTGATCAAAGAAGACGGCGCCTGGAAGATCCTCAAGTAAGCGCGCCAGGTGTGAGCT
>DAIDAU010000163.1 GCA_027310465.1 Rhodocyclaceae bacterium | reverse complement strand
GGTGGGGGTGGTGCTCATGGGTTCTCCTTCTGGGATTCGGTGGTCTGCCCGCTCGCGCTCAACGCGGCGGCGCGTAGCCGGGCGGCGGGGGCGGCGCGTAGTTGGCGGGCGGCTGGGCGGGCGGCTGGGCGGGCGCCGCCGGCTGGGATTGGACGAAGCCGGCCGTGACCGGCACCTTGTCGCCCTTGGCGTACATGCACTGCACGTAGGCGTTGTCGTAGCGGCGCTGGGCGTCGTAGCCCGAGCCGTAGCCCGAGTTGGCGCCCGCGACGCTGCCGACCACCAGGCCGGTGCCGGCACCGACGCCGGCGCCCTGATGGCCGCCGATCGCCGCGCCGGCGACGGCGCCGACGGCGGTGCCGACCGCGGCGCTGCGCAGTTGCGCGTTGTTCGCGGCCTCCTGCGCCGTGCCGCCGATCTGCGCCTGCGCGAAGTCGCGGCATTGCGCGTCGTCGAAGCGGAACTGCTCGAAAGTCTTGCCGGTGCCCGGCAGCGCGAGGATGCTCGGGCCCGTCGGCACGCTGGCGCAGCCGGCGAGCAACAGCGTGCCGACGGCGGCGAGCGATAGGGGTAAGCGCTTCACGATGGCCTCCTCACTGCGCCGGCTGCGGCTGCACGGGCTGCCAGCCGCTCGGGCATTCCTTGACGTAGGGGTAGTAGCCCTTGGCCGCGGCGCAGTAGTACCAGTAGCTCTGCGGCGCGGGCGCCGGCGCCGGAGCCGCTGCGGGCGGCGGCGACTGCTCGATGTAGACGGGCGGCTGCCTTTCGATGACGACGGCCGGCGGATAGTAGGGCGGATAGTAGTAGGGTGGCGGATAGCCCCACGGGCCCCAGTAGGGGCCGGGGACGCCGAAGTAGAGGCCGAAATGGGTGCGGCCGCGGTCGTGCGCCCACGCGGCGGAACTGCCGACGGTCGCCAGCACGAGAAATGCGAGAAGCCACTTAAGGGTTTTCATGACCGACTCCTTTTCGGTGGTCATCATTGCAACATAAAGGTGAGAGTCGAATACTTCAACCGCGTGCCGCTTTGTAAAAAAGTATTGCCCGTCCGGCTCGGCAAGAGGCCGCGGGGGCGGCGTGGGATAGAATGCGCGTGGAGATGGGCGAGGGGGAGGCGGCCGCGGCGACGCCGCGGCGATTCGAATCGATGAAGCCGAGAACCAAGAAAAGCAGGACCGAGATTTTCGTCTGGAACAGCAAGTACCAGGTCGGCATCGCGCAGGTCGATCGCCAGCACAAGAAGCTGGTGACGCTCATCAATTCCCTCGGCAACAAGCTCGCGGTGGATACCGATCCGGTGGCGTCGATGGAAGTGTTCGACGATCTCGCCAGCTACGCCAGCTATCACTTCCGCACCGAGGAACACTTGATGGAGGAGTGCCATGTGGACGCGGAATTCGCCGCGACCCACAAGGCCTCACACGCCTCCTTCGTCTCCGAGGTGGCGCGCGCCCGCGAATCGGCGCAGGACGACCCGGTGCAGGTGCTGACCAAGATGCTGGGCTTCCTGTCGCGCTGGCTGATCTTCCATATCCTCGGCACCGACATGCGCATGGCGAACGAGATCATCGCGCTGGAGCGCGGACTGACGCCGGAACAGGCGCGCAGCCGCGCCATCGAGAAGATGTCCGACACGCACGAGGTGCTGCTGCGCGCGCTCAACGAGATGTACGAGAACCTCGGTTCGCGCAACCAGGACTTCCTGCGCGCCAACAAGCAGCTCAAGCTGGAGCTGGAGTTCCACCGCAAGGCCGAGATGGAACTGCGCAAGCTCTCCCTGGCCGTCGAGCACAGCCCGGCGTCGACGTTCATCACCGACGCCAGCGGCGTGTTCGAGTACGTGAACCCGAAGTTCGTCGAGGTGACCGGCTACACGATGGAGGATCTGGCGGGCAAAACGCCGCGCATCCTCAAGGCGGGCGACGTTCCCGACGAGGCCTACGCCGAGTTCTGGCGCTCGATCGCCGGCAAGAACGAATGGTTCGGCGAATTCCACAACCGGCGCAAGAACGGCGAACTCTACTGGGACAAGATGTCGGTGACGCCGATCGTCGATGCCGCGGGGATCGTGTCGCACTTCCTGGCGATCCAGGAGGACATCACCGCCCGCAAGGCGGCGGAGGAGGAGCTGCGCCGTTCGCACGCGGAACTGCTGGCCTCCCACGAGGAGCTGCAGCGGCGGGCCGACGACCTCGCGCTGCTCAACGAGGCCTCCGATCTGCTGCTGACCTGCACGACCCAGGCCGAAGCCTGCCGCGCCGTCGCGCACATGGCGGAGAGGCTGGTGCTGGGCACTGCCGGCGCCTTGGCGCTGGCGGGGCCGGACGGCAAGTTCGCCACCGTGGCGACCTGGGGCAAAGACAGCGACATGCTGCCGGCGTTCGGCGGCGACGCCTGCTGGGGACTGCGCCGCGGCCAGCTGCACGAGGTGACGAATCCGGCCACCGGCATGCCTTGCGGCCATTTCCGCAAGCCGGTGAAGACGGCGCACCTTTGCTGTCCGCTGATCGCGCAGGGCGAAGTGCTGGGCCTGCTGCACGTGCGCGACGGGACGGACGTGCCGGACCCGCGCTGGCAGCGCCTGGCGCAGATCGCGACGGCGCTGGGCAACGCCTTCAAGCTCGCGCTGAGCAACATCCGGCTGCGCTCCGCCTGACCGCGGCGGCGCCGCTCAGGGCGGCGGCAGGGTGAAGCTGAAGCTCGCGCCCGCGTCGATCCGGCCTTCCGCCCAGACCCGTCCGCCGTGGCGGCCGACGACGCGCTTGACGATCGCCAGCCCGATGCCGGTGCCTTCGAACTGGTCGGCGCGATGCAGGCGCTGGAACACGCCGAACAGCTTGTCCTTGTATTGCATGTCGAAGCCGGCGCCGTTGTCCTTGACGCAGTAGACGTTCTCGGCGCCCTGCGCGGCGCCCGAGACCTCGATCAGCGCGCGCTCGCGGCCGGCCGTGAATTTGACCGCGTTCGATGCCAGGTTCACCAGCACCTGGCGGATCAGCGCGCGGTCTCCCTTGGCCGGCGGCAGCGCGCCGATGCGCAGCTCGATGTCGCGTTCCGCGGCGCCGCGGCGCTCCTCGTCGAAGACCTCGTTCGCCAGGGCCGCCATGTCGATCGTCGCGAAGCTCATCTCGTAGCGCGAGGTGCGCGAAAAGGCGAGGATGTCGTCGATCAGCTCGCCCATGCGCTGGGCGTTGCTGCGGATGGTCGCGAGGAAGCGCCGGCCTTCGTCGTCCAGGCGCGTCTCGCAATCCTCGCGCAGCATCTGCGAGAAGCCGTCGATGGCGCGCAGCGGCGCGCGCAGGTCGTGCGAGATGGAATAGGAGAAGGCCTCGAGCTCCTTGTTCGCCGCTTCGAGCTGCTGCGTGCGTTCCGCCACGCGGCACTCGAGATCGCGGTTGAGCTCGCGGATCTGCGCTTCGGCGCGTTTCAGCTCGCCGCGGTCGCGCAGCACCAGGACGCCGAATGCGAGATCGCCCGCCAGTTCCTCCAGCAGGCGCATCTCTTCCGGCGTGAACGCGTCCGGCTCGGACGAATAGATGGACAGCACGCCGAAGGCCCGGCGCGCGGCGTCCTTGAGCGGCAGCGCGACGCTCGAGCGGAAGCCGCGCTCCAGGGCGCCGGCGTGCCACGGCGCGGTTTCGGGCGCCGTGGCGAAATCCTGGATGCAGCAGGCGACGCCTTCGCGGATGGCGATGCCGCACGGGCCGCGGCCGCGCTCGATGTCGCTCCAGGTGATGCCTGCCTTCGCCAGGTAGCCGCCTTCCGCGCCGCCCCAGGCGACGGCGCGCACGCTCCGGCGTTCGTCGTGTTCGGCATAGCCGACCCAGGCCATGCGAGAGCCGGCGCCGTCGCAGACGATGCGGCAGACGTCCTCGAGCAGCGTCCGCTCGTCGACGGCGCGCATGATGGTCTGGTTGCAGGCGCTGACGGCGCGCAGTTCGCGGTTCATGCGGCGCAGCTCGGCTTCGCTGGCGCGCAGCTCGCCGGTGCGCTCCCGCACCTTCTCCTCGAGCGTGTCGTTGGCGCGCTGCAGGCGCTCCTCGGCCCGCTTGAGGTCGCGGAAGATCAGGTCGAAGGGCTCGGCGAAGCCGGTCACCAGCAGGGCGCGGTAGATCAGGTAGAAGGCGGCGAGCTTGAGCAGGTGGCCCACCATGTTGGCGAAGCCGTAGACGCTGACGTAGGCGGTGAACGACAGCTCCGACAAGGCGGTGCAGACGATCGAGGCGACGATCAGCCGATAGACCGCGCCGTGGAATTCCTGCCGCATCGCGTGCAGCGGCACCAGGGACGCCAGCAGCAAGGCCGTGATCACGTATTCGCTGTCGATCTTGAAGCGCGTCAGGCCCCGGCCTTCGACGTAGCAATCGGGAAACTCGCCCGAAAAGGTCAGCGCCAGGATCGTCACCACCGCGGCGGCGAAGACGCCAAGCAGCAGATGCTCGCTGACGCGCCGGCGCACCAGCAGCGGCGCCGCGACGAGCGTGGCCGCCTGGAGATAGCGCGCCGCGATCCATAGCTGCGTTGGCAAGTTGGCGTCGTAGCCGGGAAAGATGTTCATGCCCTTGTAGGCGAGCGCATGGACCAGGTCGACGACGGCGATGAAGCCGTAGCCGATGCCGAGCGTCTTCAGGTAGCCGTTGGCAAGGAAGCGCCGGGCGTTCCAGGTCAGCGCGAACAGCGTGAACGCCACCGCCGCGGTGACGATCTCGATGAGGCTGTGGAACAACAGGTAGCTGTAGAGGCTGCTCAGGTAGAAGCCGGCGGCTGCGAGGACGGCGATGGCCGCATACGGGCGAACCTCGAAGCGATCGTCAGCCGGCATCTCGTCCCCCGTCTCCCGTCCGCGTGATCAGGATTTCGTCAGGCACGGGCCGGGCCTTCCTCGATCCAAAGAGCATAGCAACGGAAGGCCCGCGCCACAACCGCGGCTCAACACCGCGGCTCGACGGCCGGCGCCGCGCGGCGGTCAATCGCCGCCGCGCCGCGCCGCCTTCAGGCGGCTGCGCCGGGCCTTGCCGTCGAGGCGCCGCTCGACCGACGCGCGGCCCGGCTGCGTCGGCTTGCGCGCCTTGGGCGGCGTCGCGGCGCGGTCGACGAGCTCGTGCAGGCGGCGCAGCGCGTCGCCGCGGTTCTTGTCGAAGGTGCGGAATTTCTGCGCCTTGATGATGACGACGCCGTCGCGCGTGATGCGATGGTCGTCGAGCCGCAGCAGCCGTTCGCGCAGCTCGGCGGGCAGCGACGACGCGGCGATGTCGAAGCGCAGGTGGGCCGCGCTCGACACCTTGTTCACGTTCTGGCCGCCGGCGCCCTGCGCGCGGACGGCGGTGATGTCGATCTCGGCGGAGGGAATGTCGAGGTGAACGCGCATGGCGGCGATGGGGAGTTGCTCCAGGCGCAATTCTAGGCGACTGGTAGACTGCGCCGCATGAAAACCATCATTGGGGCATTGCTCCTGGCCCTCGCGGCCGCCGGCGTCGCGGCGAAGACGCCCGGCGAGGTCGAAGTCGGCGCCGTCCTGCGCGACGCGCAACTGCAAGGCCTCGCGGGGCCGTCGCGCAAGCTCTCCGAGTTCCGCGGCAAGCCGCTGATCATCAACGTCTGGGCCAGCTGGTGCGGGCCGTGCCGCAAGGAGATGGGCTCGCTCGAGCGCCTCTTCTGGCGCTTCGGCGGCAGGCAGTTCCAACTGATCGGGATTTCCACCGACGATTACGCGGAGTCGGCCGAGCAAGCGCTGCGGACCTCGAAGGTCAGCTTCCCCAATTTCATCGACCGGCAGCTGCTCATGGAGAACATGCTCGGCGCCGACCACATTCCGCTGACGCTGGTGATCGACGCGCAGGGCCGCGTGCTGGGCAAGTTCTACGGCGCCAAGGATTGGGACAGCCGCGAGTCCCTGGCGGCGATCGCGAAGCTGCTGAAGATCCGCCTCGATTGACCGGGGCGGCGGCGCTTACGCCGTCTGCACGTCCTCGAACCACGCCAGCTTGTCGTGCAGCCGCACGACTTCGCCGACGATGATTAGCGTCGGGGCATGCAGGCCCGCGGCGACGGCCAGTTCGGGCAGCGTCGTCAGCGTGCCGGTGACGGTGCGCTGCTGCGGCGTGGTGCCCTGCTGCACGATCGCGGCCGGCCAGTCCGGCGGCAGGCCGTATTCGACGAGCTTGGCGCACAGCGTCGGCAGGCCGTGCAGGCCCATGTAGATCACCACGGTCTGGCGGCGGCGCGCGAGGCCGCCCCAGTCGAGATCCATGCTGCCGTCCTTCAGGTGCCCGGTGACGAACACGCAGGCCTGCGAATAGTTGCGGTGCGTCAGCGGGATGCCGGCATAGGAGGCGACGCCGGCGGCGGCGGTGACGCCGGGCACGACCTCGAACGGAACGCCGTGATCGGCCAGCGTCTCGACCTCTTCGCCGCCGCGGCCGAAGGTGTAGGGATCGCCGCCCTTGAGGCGCAGCACCGACTTGCCCGACTTGGCGAGCTCGACCAGCAGCAGGTTGAGCTCTTCCTGCGGCAGCGCGTGGTCGCCGCGGCGCTTGCCGGCGTAGATCTTCTGCGCGCTCGGCGAGGCCTTGTCGAGGATGGCCGGGGAGACGAGATTGTCGTAGACGATCGCGTCGGCGCTGGCGATGAGCCGCGCGGCACGCAGCGTCAGCAGGTCGGGATCGCCGGGCCCGGCGCCGACGAGATACACCGTGCCGGGTTTGGCCGGACCTCTAGTCATTTACTTGCAAGTGCCTCCGCGTCCGCAGGAACTGCAGCCTCCGCCGGCTGGAGCGCAGCCGGGCGCGCTGTTGGGGTGGTCGAAGACGAACTGGAATTCGCCCGGGCGCAATTCTACAAAATCCAGCGTCGTTCCGGAGAGCAGTTGCTGGCTGCGCGGCGAAATCAGCACCTTGACGCCTTCGCAATCGAGCGCCAGGTCCTGCTCGCGTTCCTCGTCGAAGCCCATGCCGTAAACGAGCTCGCCGTCGTCGTCGATCTTGGCGGCGATGCGCAGCGTCGGCTCGTCGCCCTGGACTTCGGCCGTGGACAGGATCTGATCGGCGGCGGCCTTGGTCAACCGGAACATCTTTGCGCCTCCCGCATGGTTTCGAGGTGTGCGCGCACGAAGCGCACGAACTTCGCCGGCCATTCGCAGCCCGCCGTGGCGCGCAGGTGGCTGTAGGAGGCCAGCAGGTTCTTGTAGACGATGCCGTCGCGCTGCCCGTCGACGCCGTGGCCGCGCGTCATCCCGTAGGCGTAGCGCGTGTCGGCGGGCAGGTTTTCGATCGACGAGTAGTGGAACTCGTGGGCGCGCAGGTCGCCGACGGCGTCGGCGCTGCGCCAGGGATGGTCCGGCGTCGGCTTGAGCGTGACGTAGCCGCGCCCGACGGGCTTCTTGTGCATCACGACGTCGCCGGCGATGGCGCCGACCATGGGCGCGGTCTTGCCGTTCCACTCGATCGAGCGGGCCAGATACATCAGGCCGCCGCACTCGGCGTAGGCCGGCAGCCCGTTCTCGATCGCGGCGAAGATGTCGGCCCTGAGGCTGGCGTTGGCGGACAGTTGCTCGAGGAAGGATTCCGGAAAGCCGCCGCCGATGAACAGGCCGTCGCAGGCCGGCAGGCGCGCGTCGCGCATGGCGTCGAAGGGCACCAGTTCGGCGCCCGCGGCGCGCAGCGCGTCGATGTCGTCGGCGTAGTAGAAGCCGAAGGCGGCGTCCTGGGCGATGGCGATGCGCACCGTCGGGCCGCCGGCGATGACTTGCGGCGCAGGGCGCGGCAGCGCCCGGTCGGTGCGGCTGACGGCCAGCAGGCGGTCGAGATCGACCTGCTCGGCGACCGCGGCGGCGATCTCGCCGATGCGGCGCTGCGCCGCCTGCGCCTCGTTGGCAGGCATCAGGCCGAGATGGCGCTCGACCAGCTGCAGGCGCGGGTCGTCCTGGATCGCGCCGATCACCGGCACGTCGGTGTAGTGCTCGATGATGGCGCGCAGCTTGGCTTCGTGGCGCTTGCCGCCGAGCTTGTTGAGGATCACGCCGGCGATCGTCAGGTCGCGGTCGAAGGCCTGGTAGCCGAGGATCAGCGGCGCGATGCCGCGCGTCAGGCCGCGCGCTTCGAGCACCAGGATCACCGGCAGGCCGAGCAGCTTCGCCAGGGCGGCGTTGCTGTTGGTGCCGTGCAGGTCGAGGCCGTCGTAGAGCCCCATGTTGCCCTCGACCAGGCAGGCGTCGGCGTCCCAGCCGTGGCGCGCGAACTGCGCGCGCAGGTCTTCGTTCGGCGAGAGATAGAAATCGAGGTTGCGGCAGGTGCGGCCGGCCGCCGTGCCGAGCCACAGTGGATCGATGTAGTCGGGCCCCTTCTTGAACGGCTGCACCACCTGGCCGCGCGCGCGCAGCGCCGCGGCGACGCCGATGCTGACGGTGGTCTTGCCCGAGGACTTGTGCGAGGCGGAGATCAGGAAGCGATGCATGTCGTGCTTCTCGGTCTTTCCGGCTGGGCGTGGATCGGGCCGCGGGCGCGGCTCAATCCGCCAGCGCACCCGCGGCTTCGAGCTTGGCGACGTCGTCTTCGGGCAGGAACTTCAGCACGTGCACGCCGACGACCACCATGGTGAAGGCGATGCCGATGCCGCCGATGCCGAGCAGCAGCTCGGGCAGGCTCGGCGAGTAGTGGTCGATCCTGCCGTCGAAGAAGCTGCTGCCGGCCGTCATGCCGGGGAAGATCTCGAGCGGGAAGGCTTCGCCGCCGATGATGAAGACGTAGAGCTGGCAGAAGGCGCCGACGATGATCAGCAGCGAGGCCAGCGTCGCCGAGCCGGGCATGTCCTTGAGGCCGGGCAGGAAGATCAGCGCCAGCGGGAGCAGGGTGCCGGCCACCAGCCAGCCGCCCCAGAACAGCTGCGGGAAGATGCCGCCGTCGAGCAGGATGAACTGCTCGAAGGCCGTCTGCTTGGCGTAGTAGATGTTGGTCAGGTGATAGACGGCGACGAAGTAGAACACCGCCGCGACGAACGTCGCCAGCAGCCGCTTGAAGCGGTTGCGGATCGCCGGATGCAGCGCCATGCCGTTCCACAGGTACATGGCCTTCTGCACCACCATGAACACCGCCATGCCCCAGGCGAAGGACATGATGATGAACATCGGCGCCACCACCGCGGACTGGTAGGCCTGGCGCGCGGCGATGAAGCCGAAGATCGAACCGGTGCCGGTGGTCAGCATCAGGCGCCAGATGAAGGCGGCGAAGCCGGCGGCCTTCGAGTACGGGTACATGCGCTTTTCCATCAGCGTCCACATGTACACGAAGGCGATGGCGAACATGCCCGGGTAGAGGATCATGTTCCAGCCGAACACCGAAGTCAGGTTGACGTGGGTGGCGGCGACCATGATGCGGTCGGCACGGCCGAGGTCGAGCAGGATGACGACCAGGCCGGCGGCCAGCATGGCGAAGCAGAGCAGGCCGGCGAGCTGGCCGCGCGTCTTGTACACCGTCTTGCCGAACACCGAGCCGATCGACGCGACGTTGAGCACGCCGGAGGCGGCGACCACCAGGAAGATGGCGAAGACGTGCGGCAGGCCCCAGACGATCTGGTTGTTCATGCCGGTGACGGCGTGGCCGTGGTGCTCCATGTAGAGCGCCGCGCCGACGCCGATCGCGCTGACCAGGCCGCCGAGGGCGGCCAGCAGGTAGAACTTCGTTTCCGCGGAGCGCTTGGCTGCGTAGTCCATATCATGCCTCCGTAGGGCCGCCCCAAGGGGGCATGCGCCCCTCCGTGGGGGGCAGCGAACGAATGTGAGCGTGGGGGGCCATGTCTATTTCCTCAGATGCCTTGGTAGCGCACGCCGGTGTCGAGCTTGAGGTCGGCGCGCACCTGCGTGCTGGCGACTTCCTTCAGCTTCTTGGCGATGGCGCTGTTTTCGTCGTTGAGGTCGCCGAACACCAGGGCGGCTTCGGGGCAGGCGTCCACGCAGGCCGGGTTCTTGCCGCGATCGATGCGCTGGACGCAGAAGGTGCAGCCCTCGACGCAGCCGACGCCGCGCGGCACTTCCGGGTTCTGCGTGGTGAGCGGCTCATGCACGAAGGAGCGCGCCTTGTACGGGCAGGCCATCATGCAGTAGCGGCAGCCGATGCAGGTGTGGCGGTCGACCAGCACGATGCCGTCGGCGCGCTTGAACGACGCGCCGGTCGGGCAGACGTCGACGCAGGGCGGCTCGGCGCAATGCTGGCACATCATCGGCAGCGAATGCTGCCGGCCGGTGCCCTGCTCGACGAGGTCGATCTTGCGCAGCCACTGCGAGCGCTGGCGCGGATCCTCGACCTCCTCGACGATGCCGTTCTCCTGGTGGCAGGCGCTGACGCAAGCGTCGCAGCCGGTCGCGCACTTGGTGGTGTCGACCAGCATGCCCCAGCGCACCTTGCCGGAGGCGAGTTTGGTCTGCGGCTCGTCGGCCGCGGAAACCCGGATCAGGTTGATGCCGGGCGCGATCGCCAGCGTGGCGGCGCCGGCGCCGGCAGCGGCGAGGAAGTTGCGGCGCTTGTTGTCGGGCGCGGTCATTGCGGTTCTCCGGACGCGACGGCGGCCTTGTGGCCGGCCTTCGGCTGGTGGCAGTCGAAGCAGTCGAGCTTGACGGCGGCGTAGGCGTGGCAGGCCTGGCAGAAGTTCTCGTTGCTGCCGGTCACGGCGCCGCTGGTCTTGCTGGCATGGCACTCGATGCAGCCGTTGAGGCTGACGCGGGCAGAGCGCTCGCCCAGGCGCAGCGTGCGGTCGCGCTGGTGCTTGAGCATTTCCATGTGGTTGCGGCGCATCTCCTCGGGCGGCGCGATGCACTGCGTGCCCGGGTTCGCGATGATGATGGCCGGCTTCGCCGCCTCGCCGGCGTGCGCCGCCCCGAACAGCGGCAGCGCCAGCAGGAGGAGGGCAAGGAAATTGAGAGCGCGCGACATGGTCATCGTCCGTTGATGGCGGTCAGTTGCCTTCGCCGCCCAGACCCATCTGGATGTAGCCGGTCGGGCAGACGTCCATGCAGATGTCGCAGCCGATGCACTTGGTGTAGTCGGTCTGCACGTAGCGGCCGGTGCGCTGGTCCTTCTTGGCGACGCGGCTGACGGCGCCTTGCGGGCAGTAGATCACGCAGTTGTCGCACTCGAAGCACATGCCGCAGCTCATGCAGCGCTTGGCTTCGGCTTGCGCCTGGGCGTCGGTCAGGGCGATCAGGCGCTCCTCCATGTTGCCCAGCACGTTGTCGGCGTTGATCGCGTGCCCGGCGCGCTCGACGCGCGGCGTGTTGGCGAAGTGGCCGAGGAACAGGTCCTTGGCTTCGATGACGGCGCGGTCGGCGCGGTCGTCGAAGTTGTGCACCAGGTTCTTGTTGTCGCAGCTGGCGCGCGTGTAGCCCTCCGGCACCTCCTCGAACTTGGCGCCGAACTTCTCGAGGTTCTCGATCAGGTCGAACAGCTTCTTGTCGACCTTCGGGCGCTTCTCGACCTCGCGGCCCATGACGTAGTCGTCAATGCCTTCGGCGGCGATGCGCGCATGGCCGATGGCCGTGGTCAGCAGGTTGGGGTTGATGGCGTCGCCGCCGACGAACAAGCCCGGCTGGCCGGTGGCCTGCAGGTTCTTGTCGATGCTGGCGACGTTCTTCGGGTTCTTGAAGCCGTCCATGCCGAGCCAGTCGATGTGCTGGCCGACGGCGCAGACGATCAGGTCGGCGGGAATGTCGTACTCGGTGCCTTCCTGCGGCATCATCTTCTTGTTGACCCAGTCGACCTTGATGACGCGCAGGGCGGTGGCCTTGCCGGACGCATCCTTGATCACCGACACCGGCGCGACGCAGGGCTGGAACTCGACGCCTTCGTCGAGGCAGGCGTCGATCTCGTGCTTGGTCGCCGGCATTTCCTGGACGTGGCGGCGGTAGGCGATGACCACCTCGGAGCTCTGGCGCAGCAGTGGCTTGGCGATGTGGCTGCTGCCCTCGCGCACCGCGACGATCACCTTGGTCTGGTTCTCCGGCTTGGTGCTGGCGTCGCACTCGGCGCCGAGGCGGCGCGCCACCGCGGCGCAGTCCATCGCCGTGTCGCCGCCGCCGATGACGATGATGTGCTTGCCGGCGCAGTCGATCTTGTGCTCGTTGAAGGCGCGCAGGAAGGTGACGCCGTCGGTGACGTTCGGCGCATCGGCACCGGGGATGTCGAGCTTGTTGCCGGCCTGGGCGCCGATGCCGATGAACACGGCGTCGAAGTCCTTGCGTAGCTGTTCCATCGTCACGTCCTTGCCGACGAAGGTGTTGCAGCGCACTTCGATGCCGCCCATGTCGATCACCCGCTTGATCTCGGCGTCGACGATGTCGCGCGGCGTGCGGTAGGCCGGCAGGCCGAAGGTCAGCATGCCGCCGAGCTTCTTGTAGGCCTCGAAGATGGTGATATGGTGGCCCTTCTTTCGCAGCTGGTAGGCGACCGAGACGCCGGCGACGCCGCCGCCGATGACCGCGATCTTCTTGCCGGTCTCGACCGCCGGCTTCTCGAAGGCGAAGCCCTTCTCGATCGCGTGGTTGCCGAGGAACTGCTCGACCGAGTTGATGCCGACGTAGCCTTCGACCACGTTGCGGTTGCAGCCGGTCTGGCAGGGCGCCGGGCAGACGCGGCCCATGATCGCGGGGAAGGGGTTGCAGTCGGTGAGGCGGCGCCAGGCATATTCCTGCCAGCTCATGGTCGGCTTGCCGTCGGCGCCGACCGGCGGCTTCTCGATGCCGCGCGTGATGTTGAGCCAGGAGCGGATGTCCTCGCCGGCCGGGCAGCTGCCCTGGCACGGAGGCGTCTGCTGGATGTAGGTCGGGCACTTGTAGGTCCAGCTGGCCTTGAACAGCCTTTCCTGCGAACGCTTGAACTTGCTGTCACCATCGTTGTAGCGACGGTAGGTGATCTTGGTGTCCTGCGGGGTCTGAGTCATCGTGGACATTCTTGTCTCCGGTGTAATCGTTTCTTACTGCTCGTTGCCTAACTTGATCGCGGTGCTGACCAGCTGGTGGACGCCGCCGACCATGCCGCTCTTGAAACCGTAGTAGGGCAGGACCTTGGTGAATTGCGCCTTGCAGATGGCGCAGATCGTTGCCATGAAATTGACGCCGTGATCGTCGACCACGCGCTGCAGCGCTTCCATGCGCGGCAGGGCGCCCTTGACGCGGATGTCCATCAGCTCGTCGGTCAGCACGCCGCCGCCGCCGCCGCAGCAGAAGGTCTTCTCGCCGATGGTGTCCTCGGCCATGTCGTGGAACTTGTTGGCCACGGCCCTGACGATGTTGCGCGGGATGTCGAACTGTCCGCCCGGGTAGTCGCCCATGCGCGAGGCGCGCGCGACGTTGCACGAATCGTGGAAGGTGATGACGCGGTGGTCGTTGGCCGACTTGTCGAACTTCAGGCGGCCCTGCTGGATCAGGTCCCACGTCACCTCGCAGATGTGCGAGGGCTGCTTGAAGCGCGGGTCGAGCTGCTTCTGCAGCTCGATGGCGAAGGGATCCTTGCCGCCGGCGCCGACGCCGGTCAGCGTGTTCCAGAAGGCGTAGGCGACACGCCAGGCATGGCCGCATTCGCCGACGACGATGCGCTTGACGCCGAGGTCGAGCGCCGCTTCGCGGATGCGCAGGGCGATCTTGCGCAACTGGTCGTAGTTGCCGATGAACATGCCGAAGTTGCCGGCTTCGGAGGCGAGCGAGGAGAAGGTCCAGGAGATGCCGGCGGCATGGAACACCTTGCCGTAGCCGATGGTGGAGTCGATGTGCGGCTCGGCGAAGAAGTCGGCCGAGGGCGTGATCAGCAGCACCTCCGCGCCCTTCTCGTCGAGCGGGTACTTGACGTCGACGCCGGTGTCTTCCTTGACGTCCTCCTCGAGGCCGTCGAGCGTATCGCGCAGCGCCGGCCCGGGCAGGCCGAGGTTGTTGCCGACGCGGTGCACCTTACCGATGATCTCGTTCAAGTACTTCTGGCCGTAGCCCGCGTAGTTGAGCAGCTCGCGGCCGACCATGGTGATCTCGGCCGTGTCGATGCCGTAGGGGCAGAACACCGAGCAGCGCCGGCATTCCGAGCACTGCCAGTAGTAGCTGTACCACTCGTCGAGCACCTCGGGGGTGAGGTCGCGCGCGCCGACGAGCGAAGGGAACATCTTGCCGGTGGGCGTGAAGTAGCGGCGGTAGACGCTGCGCATCAGGTCCTGGCGCGCCACCGGCATGTTCTTCGGGTCGCCGCTGCCGAGGAAATAGTGGCACTTGTCGGCGCAGGCGCCGCAATGCACGCAGGCGTCCATGAACACCTTGAAGGAGCAGTACTTCTTGAGCAGCTCGCCCATGCGGCCGATGACGCGGTCGTGCGTGTCCTGCCAGTTGTCGGCGAGTTTGCCGGGGAAGCCCAGCGGTTCCTGGATCTTCTCGTTGGCGACGTAGCACTTGAGGCCGGCCATGGCATCCGGCTGCAGCGCCGGAGCGGTCGGATATTCGCGCAGGGCGGGGGCTTTGAGTTCGGGACCGGCCATGATCAGTTCTTTTCGAGCTGGGCCGCCCAGGACGCGAGATGACGCGTTTCGCGCGGGTCGTCGGCCATGTTGCGGGTGGGACTGAAGAAGATGCCGGGCGCGTGCAACAGCTTGCTGTAGGGGAACACGATCAGCAGCAGCGCCACGGCGCCCAGGTGGATATAGAGGCCGGGATGCGCCGGCAGCGGCTGGATGTCGAAGGACATCAGGCCGAGGAAGAAGGCCTTCACGCCGACGACGTCGGTGTGGAAGAGGAACTTCATGCCCAGCCCGGTGGCGGCGATGACCAGCAGCAGGACCAGCATCAGGTGATCGGAGACGGTCGAGATGTAGCGGATGCGCTCGACCAGCAGGCGGCGCGCCCACAGGCCGGCCAGCCCCGCGGCCATCATGAAGCCGGCGTAGATGCCGAAGGGCTGACTGACGGCCACGACGAACGGCACCGGCTCCGTGAAGTACCGCAGGTGGCGGAACAGCACGAGCGCCAGGCCGAAGTGGAACGCCGCGCCCATGGCCCAGATCCAGAGGTTGCCCTTGAACAGGCTCTCGAAGAACACGACCTCGCGGAACATCCGGAACGCGA
This sequence comes from Rhodocyclaceae bacterium, assembly GCA_027310465.1. Taxonomy (GTDB): domain Bacteria; phylum Pseudomonadota; class Gammaproteobacteria; order Burkholderiales; family Rhodocyclaceae; genus Nitricoxidireducens. The sequence continues at coordinate 22,040 of DAIDAU010000163.1, read as the reverse complement.
CGCCGGGGGCACTGGTCGGAGCCGGCGTGGTCGGGATACTCAGCGGCGACGGAGTGCGCGCGAAGTCGACAATCTTGTACGCCAGGCCGCCGACGAAGACGGCAGCGGCGAAGTAGAACAGGATCGCGAAGAAGAGGGTCATGGCTTCAGTTGCCGAGGGTCAATGGGCGCGGGCGCAGGCAGCGGCCAGCCGCCGCCTGCGGATTCGTCTTGCGCTTAAATACAGCCGGTCGGCTTCGGCAGACCGGCGATCTTGCACGCCTGCTTGGCCGGGCCGTACGGGAACAGCTCGTACAGGTACTGGCTGTTGCCCTTCTCCGGGCCGAGCTTCTTGCCGATGGCCTTGGTCAGCACGCGGACGGCCGGCGCGATCTGGAACTCGTTGTAGTACTCGCGCAGGAAGTTCACGACTTCCCAGTGCTGCTCGGTCATGTTGACGTTTTCGGTCTTCGCCAGTTCGGCGCCGATCGCTTCGTCCCAGTCGTTGAGGTTGACGAGGTAGCCTTCTTCGTCGACTTCGACCGACTTGCCGTTGACTTCGAGAGTGCCCATGTTTGTTTCTCCTAGGGAATGTGCTTGTGGATGGATTGCAGCCGGCGACTTATAGCCAGGACTGGCAGGTTTTGAACTCGGCGACGAGGTCGACGAATCCGGCGTAGTCGACGACGGTGACGCCGTCCATGACGCGGTCGCCGAAGCCGCGCGCATCGAGGTCCGGACCGAGGGCATACACCTTGAAGGTACCCTGGACGGCCTTCAGCTTCGCCTCGAAGGCGTTGCCGCGGGTGGCAGCGAAGACGCCGTCCTCGATCAGCAGGATGGCGCCGCCGGTGTTGGCGTCGAGGCAGCTTTGCAGGGTGTTGCGGTCCAGCGGAGACTTGTTGACGATGTTGAGCATGGTTCGATTCCTCAGAAGGAGAGCAGGACGTCCTGCTCTTCCATCAGCTTGCCGATGGCGGCGCGGCTCATGACTTCGACCGGCACGCAGAGGTCGTCGGCGGTGAGGCCGCGCGCCTTCAGCGACTCTTCATCGACGTAGAGCTTGGTGACGTCGTAGTCCTCGAGTGCGCCGTAGGTCCTCTCGAAGCCCTTCACGTCGATGCCCTTGGTGTTGTGGCCCTTCTTGAGCTGGTAGACGCCGTCGTCCATGAAGGCGAGAGAGACGTCCTGCTCGAAGGCGGCGCCGATCAGCACCACTTCCAGCGATTCCAGCGCGTAGATCGTGCCGTACGGCGCCTTGCGATTGACGAACATGAATTTCTTGGTGGTCATAGTCGTGTCCTCCTCAGTCGCCGAACACGACCAGGCGGTCGGACTGGATGCCGGCTTCGATCAGCTGACCGAGGCCGGAGATGCGGAAGCCGGGCGCCAGGTTGGTGGCGTCCTTGCCGTTGCGCTTGGCTTCGCCTTCGTCGACGATGCCGCGGCGCTGGGCGGCCGCGACGCAGACGACCAGGTCGAGCTCGCTTTCCTGCGCCAGCTTGGACCAGCGGTTGACGACGTTGCGGTCGTCCTGCGGCGGGGTCGTCAGACGCGTGCCGTTGTTGACGCCGTCGTGGTAGAAGAACACGCGGAAGATGTCGTGGCCGCGGGCCAGGGCCGCCCTCACGAAGTGGAAGGCGGAGTCCGAAGCCTCGTGGGTGTACGGACCTTCATTGACCAGAACAGAAATCCTCATTGCCTTTTCCTCAGAAACGGATGTGCGTGGAAGCGTTGAGGTTCACGCGGCCGCCGCGCCAGTCGTCGATCATGTACTTGGTGAAGGGCAGGCCGGTCTTCTCGAAGAACGCGGGCCAGCCGATGCGGTCGATCCAGTCGGACATGCGCTCCCAGGCGCGGCCGTCGGCCTGGTAGGCCTTGAGGATCTTGCCGACGGCGGCGTTGACCTCGGGCCAGCGCGGCGCGTTGTTCGGCAGGCCGGCGGCGACCAGCTTGTGGAACGTCGGCTTGGAGCGGGCGTTGGAGTTCTTGCCGCCGACCCAGATGGCGATCTTGTTCGACGACGGGTCGTTGATCTGCATGGGCGGGCAGGGGGGGTAGCAGGCGCCGCAGCACACGCACTTGCGCTCGTCGACTTCCAGCGAGGGCTTGCCATTGACGATGGTCGGGCGGATCGCCGCGACCGGGCAGCGCGCGACGACGGTCGGACGCTCGCAGATCGCCGAAACGAGATCGTGGTTGATCTTCGGCGGCTTGGTGTATTGCACCACCACGGCGATGTCGGCCTGGCCGCCGCAGTTGATCTCGCAGCAGGAGGTCGACAGCTTGACGCGGTTCGGCATGCGCTCGTGCTTGAACTCGTCGATCAGGTGGTCCATCATCGACTTCACCACGCCGGAGGCGTCGGTGCCGGGGATGTCGCAGTGCAGCCAGCCCTGCGTGTGGGCGACCATCGACACGGAGTTGCCGGTGCCTCCGACCGGGAAGCCGGCGTCCTCGAGCGCCTTGATCAGCGGCTCGACCTTGGCGGCGGACGAGACGGCGATCTCGCAGTTCGAGCGGATGGTGAAGCGCATGAAGCCTTCGGCGTACTGGTCGACGATGTCGCACAGCTTGCGGATGGTGTAGTGGTCCATCTGGCGCTGGGTGCCGCACTTGACGGTCCACACCTCGTCGCCCGAGTGCGCGACGTGGTGCAGCACGCCGGGACGCGGACGATCGTGGCACTTCCAGTTGCCGTAGTTGGCGACGAACTTCGGGTGCAGGAACTTCTTGTTGTCGAAGAAGCCTTCGACCGGCTTGCGGACTTGAGGTTGAGCCATTTCTTTATGTCTCCGTCAGTATTCGTTGGTCAGGAAGCCGCCTTGCGCCCTTCGGCCTTCGCGACTTCCTCGTCCCAGCCGGCCATGTTGGTGTAAGGATTCATGCGCGGACGATTGATCATGTTCGGGTCGATGTCGACTTCGATGCCTTCCAGGAAGTTGGCCAGGCCGATGCGGTCGATCATCTCGCCGGTGCGCTCGTGCTCGAGGGCGTTCTCGGCGAAGAAGTCCATCACGCGCTGGGCCAGGTCGAGATACTTCTCGTAGTCCTCTTCGGTCTTCAGCGGCATGAACGGGACGATCACCGAGCCCATCGTGGCGCCGATCTTCAGCACGCTCTTGCCGCCGATCAGGATGGTCACGCCCACGTCCTTGCCGATCTGCAGGCCGCCGGTCATGACGTTGATGCAATGCATGCAGCGCACGCAGTTCTTGTTGTCGATCTCGAGCGCCTGGGAGTCCGAGACCTTGACGCTGGAGATGTGGTCGCCCTGGGTGACGGCGCCGGCATCCTTGAGCTGGATGGCACGGCTCGGGCACATGCTGATGACTTCGTTGACCAGCTTGGTGACGCCGTTCTTGGCGACCCACTTCTTCGCCATGGCTTCGTCGGTGCGGATGTTGTCGCGCCAGGTGCCGATGGTGGCGAAGTCGGAGCGCTGGATCGCGTTGGTGCAGTCGTTCGGGCAGCCGGAGAACTTGAACTTGAACTTGTACGGCAGGGCCGGGCGGTGCAAGTCGTCGAGGAATTTGTTGATGACCAGCTTGTGCGCCTTGGCTTCGTCGAAGCAGGACATCTCGCAGCGGGCCTGGCCGACGCAGGAGGCGGAGGTGCGCAGGGCCGGGCCGGCGCCGCCGAGGTCGAAGCCCAGCTCGTTGAACTCGTCGAAGGCCTTCTGCACGTTCTCGGAGCTCGCGCCCTGGAACATGATGTCGCCCGACTGGCCGTGCAGCGCGATCAGGCCGGAGCCGTGCTTCTGCCAGATGTCGCAGAGCTTGCGCAGCGTGCCGGTGTCGTAGTGCATGCCGGCCGGCGGCATGACCCGCAGCGTGTGGAATTCGCCGGCGTCCGGGAACTTGTAGCTGCCGTCCGGGTTCTTGATTTCGGAGAAGCGCGGGATAATGCCGCCGCCGTAGCCGACGACGCCCAGCGTGCCGCCCTTCCAGTAGCCCATGCGGGTTTCGTAGGAGTGCTCGAGCTGGCCGAGCAGGTCGACCGCCATGTCGTTTTCCTTGGCGAGGCGCTTGATGCCGGTGATGAAGCTGGGCCACGGGCCCTTTTCGAGTTCATCCAGCATGGGGGTGGGGTGGAGCGGCTTGGCCATCAGAGTGTCTCCTTATTGACTGTTGGGGTGCCGGTCGCGCTGCGCACGGCGGGTTCTTCACAGGTTGAAGCGATGGTACGGATTGGTGCGATGCACAAGCCATACCTCTGGAAGGTTGCGGAGGGTCAGCCAGATGGGTTAAGCCGATCTACCCCGAAGGGAGTATTCCCCGGCACCCCCATGCGGTAATGTTTAAACGCCGCCCGCGGTGCGATATTCGCGTTCGAAGGAGTTCTACTTGGACAAAATCACCAGTCTCGACAAGTTCCGCGTGCCGATCGGCAACCAGGAGATCGAGTTGCAGCAGATCGAATATGCGTCGGGGGGCGTGCCCTTCCTGCGCGTCCGCATCCGCGAGCATTCGCGCTTCACGATCTTCGACATCGATCCGATCACGGCGGAGCGCTGGGGCAAGCAGATGCAGGAATGGGCGCGCAAGATCCAGGAGCCGCAGTGAGCGAAGGCGAAGTCGTCGACCTGGCGTTCTCGCTCGCCGGCAGCGGCGTACCCGAGGACTACGCCGATGCGCTGTGGCGGGCGCTGTCGGGCGCGCTGCCGTGGCTCGCCGACGACGAGGCGATCGGCGTGCATCCGCTGGCGCGCGTCAGCCCGGCCAACGGGCGCTGCTACCTGTCGAAGCACGCGCGGCTGACGCTGCGGCTGGCAAGCGCGCAGGTGGAACGCGCGCGCGCGCTGTGCGGCACCCGCTTGGAACTGGACGAGGCGGTCGCGGTGGGCGAGGCGAAGCTGCGGCCGCTGTCCGCCGCCAAGGTCATGTATTCGCCGTTCGTCGCCGTCGGCCTGGCGGACGAGGCGGCCTTCCTCGCCGAATGCAGGCGCCAGCTCGCGCAGTTGGAGATCGAGGCGCAGCCGGTCGTCGGCAAGGCGCATGCGATGCGCGTCGGCGACGCAGCGGTGCACGGCTTCAGCCTGATGCTGCACGGCCTGCGCGCCGAACACTCGCTGCGCCTGCAGCACGCGGGGCTCGGCGCGCAGCGCAAGCGCGGCTGCGGGATTTTCGTGCAGCACCGGTCGATCGCGCCGCTGAGCGGCGATTGAGGCTGCGCACCCTACCAGTCTTGTTTGGCAAGAACCACCCACTTTAAATAAGGAGACCTTCATGAGCTACGTCATCAACGGCGAAGAAAAGGAAACGGACGACTACGGCTTCCTGCTGGAGCCGGATTACTCGGACGAGGCGGTCCAAGTCATCGCCGAGGCGGAAGGCATCGCGCTGACCGACGACCACATGACCGTGATCAACTACTTCCGCGACAAGTACCGCGACGAGGGCAAGACGCCGAACTTCCGCAACTTCATGAAAGACATGGAAGAGGTCATGCCCGGCGCGGACTCGAAGAAGATGTACGACCTGTTCCCGCAGGACGGACCCGCGAAGCAGGCCGTCAAGATCGCCGGATTGCCGAAGCCGTACGGCAAGGGCGGATACTGATACGTTGTGCGCGGGCGGGGCATTTCGCTCGCGAACTCGCGCACTTCAAACTTTCCACGCAGGTGACCTGATGGCAGTCCGCATCCGCAGCCGTTTCTTATCGAAGCGCGAGCGCACGCCGGCGCAGCTGGCGACGGTGGTGGCCGCGCTCGGCTGGAAGCTCGCGGTCGATTCGATCGGCCGCATGCGCAAGGCCGAGTACGACATCGACATCGGCCGGCCCTATTTCGAATTCGTTTCGGAATTCCTGGTGTTCCTCGCCACGGCCGCCGACCGCATCGCGCATCGCGAGCTGGATGAGCAGGGGCGGGTCGAGTTCACCACCTCGATGGTGACGCGCATGTCGGAGCTCGTCGAGGAGAACCGCGGCATGCTGCTGGGCGAGGCGGAGCCCGGCGAGTGCCGCCGCGATTTCGTCGCGCGCTTCAACCGCCGCGGCGCCGACTACGCCGAGTTCGAGTACAGCGACGGGCCGGACTTCGGCTTCCGCCGCTATTTCGCCGCCTGCCTGCGCGACGTGCTGCCGGAGAAAGACCAGCTCTGGGTGATCGACCAGGCGATGGACATCGAGGCGCCGGAAGCGATCAAGGCGCTGGAACGCACGGTGGCCGGCCTGTTCGACGCCGGCGCGGCGGTCGCCGAGGCCCACGCCGAACTCGACCGCAAGAAGACCGAATGACGCCCTCGCCCTTCGCGCTCGAAGACGCCGCCGCCTACCGGTCCTGGCGCCAGCGCAAGCTCGACACCGCGCCGCGCCGCCTCGAGGACATCCTCGTCGAGGTCGACGATCCGCGCGCCCTGACGCCGGCGCAGCGCGCCCGCTTCATCGAACTCAATGCGGTCGCCAACATGGCGATCTATGCCGGCAAGACGGGGCGCGATCCGGACAAGGAGATCCCGCGCCGCCTCGGCGCGCAGCTTGGGCTGGTGCATCTCGACGGCCACTGGCTCACCGACGGCGACGACATCTCGCCGATCTCGGTGCGCGGCGCCGAGGAGCGCGGCGAGCGCCGCGACTTCATTCCCTACACCGACAAGTCGATCAAGTGGCACACCGACGGCTACTACAACGTGCCGGAGCGCACGGTGCGCGGCATGGTGCTCCATTGCGTCGAAAGCGCCGCGAGCGGCGGCGAGAACCAGCTGCTCGACCACGAGATCGCCTACATCCTGCTGCGCGACGAAGACCCCGAGCTGGTGAGGGCCTTGTCGCAGCCGGACGCCATGACCATCCCGGCGCGCCACGACGACAAGGGCGTGGCGCGCGCCGAGCAGTCCGGCCCGGTGTTTTCCGTCGACGCGCAGGGCTTCCTGCACATGCGCTACACGGCGCGCGCCGTGAATATCGTCTGGCGCACCGATGCCGCGACGCAGACGGCCGTCGCCGCGCTGGCGCGCATTCTCGCGCAGCCCACCCCCTGGACGCTGCGCGGACGGCTCGAGCCGGGCATGGGCCTGGTGTGCAACAACGTGCTGCACGATCGCGGCGGCTTCACCGAGACTCCCGACCGCAGGCGCCTGCTCTACCGGGCCCGCTACTACGAGCGCGTAACGGCGTGATGGGTATAATCCGCGGCTGAACCCTTTCGCCGCGGGCCGTCTGTGACCACCCTGACACTCGAAGTCCAACGCAAGCTGGGCACCGCCGTCGAGCGCATGCCGGCGTTCCCGCAAAGTGTCCAGAAGATCCTCGACCTGACCCGGGACATCAACTGCCTGCCGAAGGATCTGGTCACCGTGATCGAGAAGGATCCGGTGATGACCATGAAGATCCTCAAGATCATCAACTCGGCCTACTACAGCCTGCCGGCCAAGATCACCTCGGTCAACCAGTCGGTCGTCTATCTCGGCCTCAACACCATCAAGAACCTGGCGCTGTCGATCGCCGCGGTCGGCATGCTGCCGCGCTTCAACACCTCGGGCTTCGACATCCAGCGCTACCTGCTGCACTCGCTGACCACGGCCGCCGTGGCGCGCCAGGTGGCGGTGCAATACGCGCGCGGGCAGCTCGATCCGAGCGACGCCTACATCGCCGGGCTGCTGCACGACTTCGGCAAGGCCGTGTTCGCCCAGTTCCTGGCGCACGACTTCCACGACGCGCTGGCGACGTCGCGCGAAAGGGGCATCCCGCTGCATCAGGCGGAGCTGGAGGTGATCGGCGCCGACCATGCGCTGGTCGGCTCGATGCTGGCGACCAAGTGGCAGTTTCCGCAGCACCTGATCGCCTGCATCCGCGACCACCACAACCTCGAGGCCGAGCCGACGGCGCTGATGGACTGCGTGCGCGTGGCCGACCAGATCTGCCGCAAGCTGTCCTTCGGCGAAGCCGGCAATGCCTGGCGCGAAGACGAAGCCATCGTCGCGCCGCAGCGCTTCGGCTCCTTCGAAGCCGTCATCGAAGCGCTCGGCGACCTCGAGAAGATCGTCTCCGACGCGCAGACCTTCGCGCAGGTGTGACATGAGAATAAAGTTCTGGGGCGTCCGCGGTTCGATCGCTTCCCCGGGTCCGCGCACGGTGCGCTACGGCGGCAACACCACCTGCATCGAGGTGCGCACCGACGACGGCACGCTGATCGTGCTCGACGGCGGCACCGGCATCTTCCAGCTGTCCCAGACGCTGGTCAGGGAGATGCCGCTGGACACCCACGTGTTCATCACCCACACGCACTGGGACCACATCCAGGGGCTGCCCTTCTTCATCCCCATCTTCGTCCCCGGCAACACCGTGCGCATCCACGGCGCCTACGACATCGTCTCGGGCAGCGGCATCGAGCAGGTCATGAACGTGCAGCTGCAGTACAGCTACTTCCCGGTGCGCGAGGCCGAGCTGAAGGCGCGGATCGAGTACGAGACGCTCACCGTCGGCGAGCCGGTGACGGTCGGCGACGCCACCGTGACCAGCGTCATGCTCAACCACCCGGTGGTCGACCTCGGCTATCGCGTCGATTGCAACGGCAAGTCCGTGTTCTTCACCGGCGACCACGAGCCCTGGTACAACATCTACGATCCCGCCGACGGCGAGTACGCGGAGTACCAGCGCATGGTCGACGAGAAGCACGACGGCCTCGTCGAGGCGATCCGCGGCGTCGACGTGCTGATCGCCGATTCCTCCTACACCGTGGCCGAGTATCCCTCCAAGCGCGGCTGGGGCCACGGCACTTTCGATTCCACCATCGCGCTGGGCCGCCGCGCCGGCGCCAGGAAGGTCGTGTGCACCCACCACGAGCCGACCCGCTTCGACGACGACCTCGAGCGGGCGTTCACGGAGGCGCTCGCGCGCAGCGCGCCGGCCCCCGGCGATCCCGAGGTGCTGCTGGCCCGCGAGGGCATGGAGATCCAGCTCTAGCCGGCGGATAGCGAAACCGGCATGCGGGGATTCACAGAAGGAATCCCGCGGCGCCGCCGACCGGTATACTCTGCGTGCCCGCCGCGATGCGCGCGGACTGCCCAAGGAACGCCGAGTTTCCGATGCAAGAGATCACCATCAGGGAGATTCTTCACGCCGGGGTGCTCTCATGCACGCCGGAGACGGCCATCGCCGATGCCGCGGCGCGCATGGTGGACCATCGCTGCAGCTCCATCATGATCGAGCAGGCCGGCGCCATCGTCGGCATCTGGACCGAAGGCGACGCGCTGGCGGTGGACCTGTCGGACCCCGACCTGCTGCAGGCGCCGATCTCGCGCTTCATGTCGACGCCGGTGAGAACCGTGCCGGTCGCCACCAGCATCGGCGAAGCGGCGCTGCGCTTCCGCGAGGAGGGCGTGCGCCATTTCCTCGTCAGCGACGAAGCGGGCAAGCCCTGCGGCGTGATCTCGCAATCCGACATCGTCATCAACCAGGGCATCGAATACTTCATCGCCCTGCGCGAGATCGGCTCGGTCTTCAATCGCCGCTACCAGGCCATCGACGGCGGCGTGCCGGTCGGCGAGGCCGTCGCGGCGATGCGCAGCGGCGGTCTCGACGCCATCGTCGTGAAGCGCGGCGACGGCATCTACGGCATCCTCACCGAGCGCGACGTGGTGCGCCTCATCAGCCGCCGGCTGTGGCGCGCCAAGGTCGAGGAGGTCGCCAGCTACCCGCTCGTCACGCTGCCGCTGAACTCCAGCCTCTACCAGGCGCGCAAGGTGTTCGTCGAGAACCGCATCCGCCATCTCGGCGTCACCGATGCCGAAGGGGAACTGCTCGGGCTGGTCACTTTTGCCGACATCCTCGCCAGCGTCGAGCACGAGTACGTGCGGCGGCTGCGCGAGGCGCTGCACGAAAGCGAGGCCAGCCTGGCCGCCTCCAATCGCGAGCTGCGGCTGGCGGCGAAAGCCTTCGAGAGCACCTTCGAGGGCATCCTCGTCACCGACGCCGAGCAGGTGATCCAGTCGGTCAACCCGGCTTTCACCCAGATCACCGGCTACCGGTCGGACGAGGTCGTCGGCCGGACGCCGGCCATCCTCGCTTCGGGCCGGCACGACGCGGCCTTCTATCGCGCCATGTACCACGCGCTCGAGAGCACCGGCCACTGGCAGGGCGAGATCTGCAACCGCCGCAAGAACGGCGAGATCTACGTCGAGTGGCTGACGGTCAACGCGGTCAAGGACGCGGCGGGGAAGGTCACCAACTACGTCGCCGTGTTCACGGACTTCACCACGCGCAAGCAGGCGGAGGAGCAGATCCGCTTCCTGGCGCAGCACGACGCGCTGACCGGCCTGCCGAACCGCAGCCTGCTGCGCGAGCGGCTGCTGCGCGCCATCGCGCACGCCCAGCGCAACGGCAGGAAGCTCGCCGTGATCTTCCTCGACCTGGACGACTTCAAGACGGTCAACGACACCTTCGGCCACGATGCCGGCGACGAGATCCTGCAGGTGGTGGCCAAGCGCCTCACCGATACGGTGCGCCGCGAGGACACGGTCGCGCGCCTCGGCGGCGACGAGTTCATCCTGGTGCTGGAGGAGCTCGCCACCCTCGACGGCCTGCCGGCCATCGTCGCCAAGATCATCGAGGCCGTGGCGCGGCCGGTGGTGTTCGAGGGACGCGAGATACGCAGCGCGACGAGCGTCGGCGTCAGCGTCTATCCCGACGACGGCGCCACGCCCGAGAACCTCGTCAAGCACGCCGACGCGGCGATGTACGTCGCCAAGGAAAAGGGCAGCAACCGCTTCCATTTCTTCGGCGGCTAGGCCGGCGGCGCCTGCCGACCGTCCAGCGCGTCATATCTACTTCTGCTGCGCATACGATTGTCGGCTTTCCGACATCGCGATCGAGGCAGTCGCCTAAGGTCTTGATTCCCCGCAAGTGATCCTTCCGGCATCGTCCTTGCTCGGTGCCGGGCATGGCACGCGCGAACACCGGACGGATTGCGATCAACGACACCACGCTGCGCGACGGCGAGCAGTCGGCCGGCGTCGCCTTTTCGCTCGACGAGAAGCTCGACATCGCGCGCCGCCTCGATGCCCTCGGCGTCCAGGAAATGGAAGTCGGCATTCCCGCGATGGGCGAGGCGGAGCGCGACGGCATCCGCGCCGTTGCGTCGCTCGGGCTGCGGGCGCGGCTCATGGTCTGGAGCCGCATGAGCGTCAAGGACATCGAGCATTGCACCGGCCTGGGCGTGCCGCTGATCAACATCTCGGTTCCGGCCTCCGACCAGCACCTGCGCTCCAAACTGCGGCGCGACCGGGCCTGGCTGCTGGCCGAGGTGGCGCGCCACGTCCGCCATGCGCGGGATTGCGGCCTGGAGGTCGCGATCGGCGGCGAGGACGCGTCGCGGGCCGATCCCGATTTCCTCATGCGCCTCGTCGATGCCGTCCAGGCCGCGGGCGCGCGCCGCTTCCGCTTTGCCGACACGCTGGGCGTGCTCGATCCGTTCGCCACTTATGAGCGCATCGGCGAACTGTGCCGCGCCTGCGATCTCGAGATCGAGATGCACGCGCACGACGACCTCGGCATGGCCACCGCCAACACGCTGGCCGCCGCGAAGGCCGGCGCCACGCACGTGAACACGACCGTCAACGGCCTCGGCGAACGCGCCGGCAATGCCCCGCTCGAGGAGGTGATGGTGGGGCTGGCACAGTGCTACGGCATTCGCACCGGTGTCGACCTGCGCGGCTTCCCCGCGCTGTCGGCGCGCGTCGCCAGCGCTTCCGGCAGGCCCGTGCCCTGGCAGAAGAGCGTCGTCGGCGAAGGCGCGTTCACCCACGAGGCGGGCATCCACGTCGACGGCCTCATCAAGGATCCCGACAATTACCAGGGCTTCGATCCGCATCTGGTCGGGCGCGAGCACCGCATCGTGCTCGGCAAGCATTCGGGGCGCCGCGCCGTGCAGCTCGTCATGGCGCGGCTGGGCCGCGTGCTCGACGACGCGGCGGCGGAATCGCTGCTGGCGGACGTGCGCGGCTTCGTCGCGCGCAGCAAACGTCCGCCGGACGATCGTGAACTGCTCGAACTCAGCCGGAGGATGCCATGACCGACAGCTACGATTTCGAAGCCGAAGCCGGCGACTGCGCCAGCGCGGAGGAATTCCTCGACCACTTCGGCGTCGCCTACGATCCGGCCGTGCTGCGCGTCTGCCGGCTGCACATGCTGCAGCGCTTCCACGACTATGTCGCGGCTCGCGGGGAACGGCCGGCGAGCTTCGCCGACTACCGCGGCCTGCTCGAGCGTGCCTATGCCGATTTCGTGGCTTCCGACGCGCAGACCGAGAAGGTCTTTCGCGTGCTGCAGCGCGCGGCCGGCATCGCGGCGGTGCCGGTGGCGGCGATCGGACGCGGCAGGGCGGCGCCGTGAAGACGCGCTGGGATCTCGGCGACGCCGTGCGCGTGATGCGCAACGTGCGCAACGACGGCACCTATCCCGGCGAGGAGACCGGGGCGCTGCTGATGCGACGCGGCAGCATCGGCCATGTCGTCGACATCGGCACCTTCCTGCAGGACCAGATCATCTACTCGGTGCATTTCCTCGATGCGGGCCGCATCGTCGGCTGCCGCGAGGAGGAGTTGCTCGGCGCCGACGAGCCGTGGGTGCCGAGCGAATACGAATTCCGCCAGAAGGTGCGGGCGAACCGCACGCTGGCAGCCGACGGCGAGATTCTCGTCGCGGCGGGCGGCATCGGCGAAGTGCTCAAGGTGCTGCGCGACGCCCCCGGCGGCGTCTGCTACCACGTCCATTTCGACGCTCTGCCGGGGCGTCCGCTGGTCGTACCCGAGCGCGCCCTGGCACCGTTGACGCCATTCCACCATGGTTAGCGACGACGACGTCGAGACCTTCTACCTGCTGCACCGGGCGCGCTTCCGGCGACCCGAGATGCGCACGCTGCGCCACATCCTGGTGACGATCAACGAGGAACTGCCGGGCAGCGGGCGCGCCGCCGCGCGCGCGAAGATAGACGCGATCGGGGCGCGGCTCGCACAGGACCCGGAAGCCTTCGCCGACCAGGCGCTGAAATACTCCGAGTGCCCGAGCGCGTTGAACGGCGGCCAGCTCGGCACGTTCCCGCGCGGCGTGCTGTATGCGGAGATCGAAGCCGCAGCGTTTGCGCTGGCGCCGGACGAGCTCTCCGGGCCCATCGAATCGCCGCTCGGTTTCCACCTCGTGCGTTGCGACGCCGTTCAAGCCGAGGCCCAGCTCGCGCTCGCCGACGTGCGCGAGCGCATCCGCGCCTACATGACGCGCGTGCGCCAAGCCGCCGCGCGCAAGCCTTCGGCTGCGGCATCCACGGCCTGACCGTTCCCTACTCGTCGTCTTCGCCGCCGCCGACACCGTCGCGCCGCGGCACCGTGGTCGGGTCGCAGGTGATCGGGCGGTAGATCTCGATCCGGTCGCCGGCGCGCAGCCTGGCGTCCGGTTTCACCAGCTTGCCGAAGACGCCGACCTTCTGCGTTGCCAGGTCGATGTGCGGGAACATCCTGAGGATGCCGGACTTGTCGATGGCTTCGAGCACGGTGGCTTCCTCGGGCACGTCGATGTTGAGCCAGACCTGCTGGCTGGGTTCGGAATAGGCGACGCCGATTTGCATGGGGCTTCTCCTTGAAGCGTTGTTGAGCTATCGGACTTAGGGTGCGCGCTCGTGCCGACGGGGTGCCCTGCTGCGCTCCATGTCCCCCGGCGGACAAGAGCGATAAGGCGTCCGCCTCCTCCTTTACTTACGCGCAGCAGGGCACCCCATCGGCCCGGCGAGACTCGCAGTACCTGCCTGGAGCCTCCACGCTGCCAAGCCGAGGGTGGCGGGAGGGCGTCGACGCGTAGGTAAAGGAGGAGGAGGCCGCCTTTGGCGGCCGACGGGGGACACGAAGCGTCGGCGCCCTCCCGTCGCCCTCGGCGGTTTAGCGTTAGCAGATCCATCGCACCGCGCCCTAACCGCGTCGAGCCTCGATCGCCGCGCCGCTGCGGTCGCGTCCGTAGATGCGCGGCTTCACGTATGCATCGATGATCGGCGTCAGCGAGTTCATCAGCAGAACGGCAAACGCGACGCCTTCGGGATAGCCGGCCCAGGTTCGGATGAGGTAGGTCAGCAGGCCGCATCCCGCCCCGAAGATCAGCTGGCCGCGCGGCGTGCCCGGCGAGGTGACGTAGTCGGTGGCGATGAAGAAGGCGCCGAGCATGGCGCCGCCGGACATCAGATGCGTGCCGGCGTCGAGATAGCGTGCGGGATCGACGGAGTGCAGTATCGCCGCCGGGATCGCGATGCCAAGCAGCATCGCGACGGGGATGTGCCAGGTGATGATGCGCAGCGCCATCATCGCGAGTCCGCCGGCGGCGATCAGCCAGCCGGCCGTCTCGCCGAGGCTGCCGGGGCGGCTGCCGATCCAGGTCTGCACGGGGGCGTGCGCGAGCGAACCGAACAGGTCGACGCCGCGCGACATCTCCGTCTTGGCGAAGCCGAGCAGCGAGGCGCTGGCGACGGCGTCGAGTCCGCTCGGCATGCCCTTGAGCGCGACCATGAGGCCGTCGATCAGGCCGGGTGCGTTGGCGCCGCCGAGCGGCAGCGGCGCGACCCAGGCGGTCATCTGCACCGGGAAGGAAATCAGCAGCGCCACGCGCGCGACCATCGCCGGGTTGAAGAGGTTCTGGCCGAGGCCGCCGAAGGCCTGCTTGGCGAGCACGGTGGCGAACAGTCCGCCGAAGACGCCGATCCACCACGGCGCCCAGGGCGGCAGCGAGAGCGCGAGCAGCCAGCCGGTGAGGATGGCGGAGCCGTCGTGCAAGGCCGGCAGCACGGGCCGCGCCATCAGGCGCAGGCAGAGCGCTTCGCCGGACGCGGCGGCGGCGATGGTGAAGCCCCACAGCCAGATCGCCGGCCAGCCGTAGAGCCAGAAGCCGAACAGCGTCGCCGGCGCCAGCGCCAGCAGCACCGTGCCCATGACGCGCGGAACGGACAGGCGCGTCGCCGTATGCGGCGCCGAGACGGGCGTGCCGATTGGGTTCGCGTTGCCTGCGGCCGCAACCTGCGGTTGCTTAACGTTCGCTGTGCTCACGTCAACCTACGCCGAAACTTCCGTTTTCATGCCGTTTCTCCTTCGTGCTGGGACTGTGCCGGCGGTGCCGCCCCGCTTTCCGCGCCGGCCTGCGCTTCGGCGGCAGTCCTGGCTTTCGCGGCCGCGCGCTCGGCCTTGCGCCGCGCCGCGGCTTCGGCCTTCTCCCGGGCTTCGCGTTCCACGCGCTCGAGGCGCGCGGCGGCGAGCCGCTTGGTCGCCTCGGTGCGCAGCTTGGCGCGCTCCTTCGCCCAGAGCTCGCCCTTGGCGTGGTTGAAGTACTGCACCAGCGGAATATGCGAGGGACAGACGTAGGCGCAGCAGCCGCAGGACATGCAGTCGCCGAGGTGCAGCTTCGCGGCGCCGTCGAGGTCGCCGGCGCGCACGCGCGCGCCCAGCTCGAGCGGCTGCAGCCCCATCGGGCAGGCGCGCGTGCAGTTGCCGCAGCGGATGCAGGGACCGGCGGGCGGCACATGCGCTTCGCGCGCATCGAAGGCGAGGATGCCGCTGGCGCCCTTCACCAGCGGCACCTGGCCGTGGGCCAGCGGCGTCCCCATCATCGGCCCGCCCATGACGATGCGGGCCGGCGCTTCGTCGAGGCCGCAGAAGTCGAGCAGTTCCTGCACCAGCGTGCCGATCGGCGCGAAGACGTTTCCGGGTCGCGTCACCGCGCCGCCGTTGACGGTGACGATGCGTTCGACGAGCGGCCGGCCGAAGCGCACGGCCCGATGCACCGCGGCGCAGGTCGATACGTTGTGCACCAGCACTCCGACTTCCGCCGCGCGGGCGTCGGCCGGCACCTCGCGGCCGGTCAGCGTGATGATCAGTTGCCGGTCCGAGCCCATCGGGTAGCGCGCGGGCACCGGCCGGATGTTCACTTCGGGGAAGGCTGCCGCGGCGACGCGCATGGCGGCGATGGCCTCGGGCTTGTTGTCCTCGATGCCGACCAGCGCCTGCCGCGCGCCGATCGCGTGCATCACGATGCGCACGCCGTCGACGACCTCGTCGGGACGGTCGCGCATGATGCGGTCGTCGGCCGAGAGATAGGGTTCGCATTCGCCGCCGTTGACGATCAGCGTGTCGACCTTGAGCCGGCGGCCGAGCGCGAACTTCGCTGCCGCCGGAAAGGTCGCGCCGCCGAGGCCGACGATGCCGGCCGCCGCGGTGCGCCGCGCGACCTCCTCGGGCGCAAGTGAGAACGGATCGGAGATTTCTTCGCCTTCGACCCAGCGCTCCTCGAAGTCCGATGCGAGCGTGATCGCGGCGAACGGCAGTCCCGAGGCATGCGGTGCCGTGACGTCGCCGATCGCGGCGACGATGCCGGAGACCGGCGCGTGGATCGGTGCCGAGATGTTGCCGCTCGCCTCGGCGATCAGCTGGCCCTTGAGCACCTTCTGCCCGGCCAGCACGATCGGCCGCGCCGCGCCGCCGACATGCTGCTGCAGCGGCATATAGACGCGCGCCGGCGGCGGCAGCTTGCGCAGCGGAGCGTCCGCGGCCGGCCGCTTGCGGTCGTCCGGATGCACGCCCCAGCGCGGTTCGCGGAAGATGCGCTCGAGGAATCCCATGCTATGCCACCGCCGCCAGAGGCTTCGGCCAGATCCAGTACTGCAGGCCGACGGCGATCGGCGCCAGCGTCATCGCCTCGGTCGGGCAGCGCTCGATGCAGGCGCCGCAGCCGGTGCAGGCCTCGCGGATCACGTTGTGGATCTGCTTCGCCGCGCCGATCACAGCGTCGGTCGGGCAGACCTTGATGCAGCGGCAGCAGCCGATGCAGATCTCCTCGGCGACGCGCGCGACCTTGGGTCCGTCGTCGGCCACGGCGGAAAGGTCCGCTTTCACGCCGAGCTTGGCCGCCAGCTCCTGCGCAAGCGCGCGCCCGCCCGGCGGGCAGAGCGTCACCGGCGCGGTGCCCGCCGCCAGCGCCGCGGCCGCCTGCGCGCAGCCGACGTAGCCGCACTGGCCGCATTGCGAGCCGGGCAGCAGCGCCTGGATTTCGGCCTCGATCGGATTGCCTTCGACGGCGAGATAGCGCGAGGCCACGCCGAGCAGGCCGCCGAGCGTCACGCCCATCACCGTCAAGCTGCCGACTGCGCTAAACATCCCGTTCTCCTTAATTGGTGCTGATGCCGGAAAAACCCATGAACGCCATCGCCAGGAGACTCGCGACGATGAAGCCGATCGGGGGTCCCGCGAACAGCCGCGGCACCTGCGCCAGCGCCAGGCGCTCGCGCAACCCCGCGAAGATCACCATCACCAGGCTGTAGCCGAGCGAGGAGGCGAAGGCGAACAGCGTCGCGCCGATGAAGCCCATGCGGCCCTCGACCAGCAGCAGCGCGACGCCGAGCACCGCGCAGTTGGTGGTGATCAGCGGCAGGTAGATGCCTAGCATCTGGAACAGCGCGGGCGAGACCTTCTTCACCGTCATCTCGGTGAACTGCACCGCGCTGGCGATGACCAGGATGAAGGTCACCGTGCGCAGGAAGCCCAGGCCGTAGGCGTCGAGCAGCCAGCGCTGCACGGCCCAGTCGGCCATCGACGACACCGTTATGACGAAGGTCGTCGCGAGGCCCATGCCCGCCGCCGTGTCGATGCGCGTGGTGACGCCCATGAACGAGCACAGGCCGAGGAAGCGCGCCAGGATCACGTTGTTCACCAGCGCCGCGCCGACCATCATGAGCAGCGCCTCCTTCATTGCGCCACCCCGCGCGGAAGGCATTCGTCGGCCGCCGCAAGGCGCACGAAGCGCGGCGCGAGGCCGCCCGCGCGCGCCATGCGCCGAGCCAGCAGGCGCGCGGCGACCAATCCCGCGCCGAGCCCGATCGCCATGCTTGCCATCGTCACGGCGTCGCTGGCGACCAGCTCCTGCGCGACGCCGCCGGCAAGGAAGCCGACGAGCAGCGGCAGCGCATAGGCGGCCAGCGCGCCCTTCAGCAGCATCCGGTCCTCGACGCCGACGACGACGCGATCGCCGACGTGCAGCCGCGGTCCGCCGTCGATGTGGAAACGCCGCGCCGCCAGCCGGCCGGCGATGGTGCCGATGCCCTTGCCACCGCAAGCCTCGGCCGAGGCGCAATGCCCGCAGCTCGTGGTCTGCTCGGGCTCGAGCCAGGCGCCGCCGTCGGGATCGACGCCGACCACGCGCGCGACGCCTTCGATGGTGTGCGCGTCATGCCACACAGTGCGCGCCTCCCATCTGTATCTCCTTGCCGGCGCGCAGGTCGACCAAGCGCTTGGCGACGACCAGCAGGCCGGTGACCAGGAAGCCCCCGGGCGGCAGGATCATCATCAGCACGCTCATGCTCGGCGGCAGCAGGCGCAGTTCCATGAACTTGAATCCCGGCCCGAGCAGCAGCGAAGCATCCGCGAACAGCGT
This sequence comes from Rhodocyclaceae bacterium, assembly GCA_027310465.1. GTDB lineage: Bacteria > Pseudomonadota > Gammaproteobacteria > Burkholderiales > Rhodocyclaceae > Nitricoxidireducens. The sequence continues at coordinate 3,668 of DAIDAU010000163.1, read as the reverse complement.
GCCCGAGCCGACGATCTCGCGTACGGCGCCGATGGCGGTCAGCGCAAAGGTGAAGCCGATGCCCATGAAGAGCCCATCGAGAAAGGACGGCAGCACCGGCTCCTTGGCGGCGAAGGCTTCGAGCCGCGCCAGCGGCAGGCAGTTCGAGACGATCAGCGGGATGAACAGGCCGAGCACCTTGTACAGCTCGTGCATGAAGGCGTTCATCGCAAGGTCGACCAGCGTGACCATCGCGGCGACGATCAGGATGAACACGGGAATGCGCACTTCCTGGGTGATGCGGCTGCGAAAGGCCGACACCAGCAGGCTCGAGGCCGCCATGACGACGGCAGTGGCGACGCCCATGCCGAAGCCGTTGGTGGCGCTGGTCGTCATGGCCATGGTCGGGCACATGCCGAGCAGCATGGAGAACACGCCGTTGTTGTCCCAGAGGCCGTCTTTGATGATGGTCTTGGTGGTGGTTGTTTTCATGATCGCGGAGCTCTTAACCGCCGAGGGCGACGGGTGGTCGTCGTCGCTTCGTGTCCCCCGGCGCAGAAGATCAAAAGGCCTGCGCCTCCTCCTTTACCTACGCGTCGACGACCACCCATCACCCTCGGCTCGATGCCGCGGTGTTTTGAGCGCAGATGGCACGGTGGTTCCGCTCGGGCTGATGGGGTGCCCTGCTGCGCGGAGGTAAAGGAGGAGGCGGACGCCTCATCGCTCTTGTCCGCCGGGGGACACGCAGCGCAGCAGGGCACCCCGTCGGCCCGAGCGCGCACCGAAAGCCCGAAACTCATCCTTGCTTCCCTTTCAGCAACTCATCCTTGTGAGCAGCGAAGAACTCCAGCCCCCCTCGAATCGCACCGACCACTCCGCGCGGCGTGATCGTCGCGCCCGCGAACTGATCGAAGTCGCCGCCGTCCTTCTTGACCTTCCAGCGTTCCGCCGGAGGATTACCCAATGACAAACCGGTGAAGCGCAAGATCCAGCCGGTCTTCTTCTCTTCGATCTTGTCGCCGAGCCCCGGCGTCTCCTTGTGTGCCAGGGCACGCACGCCGAGCACGCGGCCCTCCGCGTCGATGCCCATCATCAGCTTGACCTCGCCGGCGTAGCCGTTGCCGTAGATCTCGTAAGCGACGCCGGTCACCTTGCCGGCGCGCCGCGCGCGATAGACGGTGATTTCCTTTCCCGCGGCATTGGTCATGGTCAGCGTGTCGGTCACCGGATTGTTGTCGAGGATCGCGTCGGGCATCACCTGCTTGAGCGAGTTCTGGCGGTCTTCGAGCGCGCGCGCGGCGATGTCGTCGACCGTCCAGCGATCGGTGAGCGCCAGCAGCAGGCCGAAACCCAGGCAGAAGGCGCCGAGGATGACGCCGTGCATCCAGGTGCGGGGGGCCGGTGGTTCGAGGGTGTCGGAAACGTTCATGTCGGGTCTTTCGATGTTCGTTTCGCAGGTTTCATGCCACCGTCGCGGTACCCGCGGACGACAATCGCAAGTCCGCACCGACATGGACTTTTCGGGATCGGGCGCGCACTCGAACGGCGCATCGCGGTCCCTGTCGCATTTGCGACAAGGCGGGACAAACCCGACACCGATGCGGCCGCGAGCCCCACGCGGCAGGCTTTTCGCGGCGACCGGATCGCCGTGGCATGGAACCTGCACGACGCTGCGCATGAAATCAGCGCCCGTTCCGGAGCTTCCGCCCGCGGTGTTCGAGCAGGTCGTCGAGCAGGCCGACCTCGGCGTGTCGATCACCGACGTCGAGGCGAACATCCTCTACGTCAACCCCGCCTTCACCCGCATCACCGGGTATGCGCAGGAAGCCGCGCTCGGGCGCAAGCAATCGATGCTGTCGCACAAGGTGACGCCGCCGGCGGTCTACCGCGACCTCTGGAGCAAGCTCGCCGCGCACCAGTCGTGGACCGGACGGCTGGTGAATCGCCGCGCCGACGGCGGCAAGTATCTGGCCGAGCTCGTCATCACGCCGGTCCTCGACGACCAGGGCGAGGTGGTGCGCTACCTCGGCCTGCAGCGCGACGTCACCGGCCTGCACCGGCTCGAATGCGAGGTCGCGAACCAGAAGGCGCTGATCGAGACGGTCGTCGACGCCGCGCCGCTGGTGATGGCGCTGCTCGACGGCGACCATCGCGTCGTGCTCGATAACCACGAGTACAAGAAGCTGATGGGCGACCTCGGCATGGTGGAGCCCGCCGCGGCGATCCTCGACGCCGTGCGCGCCGACATGGGCCACGGCCTCGGCGCCGCGAAGGAGGGCAGCTACGCCTTTCTCAACCGCGAGGTGCGCATCGACACGCGGGCGCGGGCGCGCTGGTTCTCCTGCTCGGCCATCTGGGTGCGGCGCGAGGAGGGCGACGCGGACAGCTTCTTCGGCGGCGCCAAGAGCGTCTTCCTGCTTCTCGCCGCGACGGAGACCACCGAGCAGCGCGCTCAGCAGGAGAAGGCGCGCATGGCGGCGCTGCGCGCCATGCTGGCCGAGGAGAACCGCATCACCGCGCTGCGCGAGACGCTGGCGGCGGCGGTCTACCAGCTCGAAGGTCCGCTCAACATGATGGGCTCGGTGCTCGGCACCATGGAGCGGCGCGGCGGCGGCCTGCCGGCCGGCGCCGCGCTGGCCGAGGCGATGAACGCGGCGCGCGCGGCGCTCGACGGGCTGCGCGCCGCCATTCCCGCGAATTCCGGCGAACTGCCGACCGCGGTCAATCTCAACGAGGCGCTGCACGACGTGCTCGAGCTCGCCGCGCCGCGCATGCTGGCGCTCGGCATCCACGTCGCATGGCGGCCGCAGGCGGTGCTGCCGGCCATCCTCGGCTACCCGAACCGGCTGCGCACGATGCTCAAGGCGCTGATCGACAATGCCGTCGAGGCGCTCAACACCAAGGGCTGGCGCGAGCGCGAGCTGTCCATCACCAGCGCTGCAACGGACGATGCGGTCGAGGTCGCCATCCGCGACAGCGGCCCCGGCATTCCCGCCGCGGCGCGCCTCAAGGCTTTCGAGCCCTTCTTCACGACCAAGAAGGAGCGCGGCCATCTGGGCACCGGCCTCGCGTCGGCGCAGCAGGTGGCGCAGGACCACGGCGGCGCCGTCGAACTGGAAGCGGCCGAGGGCGGCGGCTGCGTCGCGCGCGTCGTGCTGCCGCTGAGGCGATCATGAGCCTCGTCGCGCAACTGCATCGCGCCGAGCTCGGCTGCCTCTACCGCGTCAGCGAGATCCTGTCGCGTTCGCTCGACTGGGGCCAGACGGTGCGGCAGGTGCTGGAGGTGCTCGACGAGGAAGCCGGCCTCGCACGCGGACTGGTCAGCGTGGTCGATCCCGAAAGCGGCGAGCTGGTGGTCAACGCCGTTCACGGCAGCGAAGTCGACGCGGCCGAGGACGTGCGCTTCCAGCCTGGCGAAGGCATCCTCGGCGTGCTGCTGGAGGACAAGCGCTCGGTCGCCCTGCCGGTGCTCGGCCGCGATCCGCGCTTCCTCAACCGTCTCGGCATCTACGACCGCGAGCTGCCGTTCATCGCTGCGCCGATCAACGTCGGCGGCACGCTCAAGGGCGTGCTCGCGGTGCAGCCCGACGCGCCCGACGACGGCCTGCTCGGCGAGCGCGCGCGCTTCGTCGAGATGGTGGCGAGCCTGATCGGCCGCAGCGTGCGCCTCGCGCTCGACGTCGCCGCGG
>DAIDAU010000146.1 GCA_027310465.1 Rhodocyclaceae bacterium | reverse complement strand
GTCATCGGCATGCTGCTGTTCGCCGGGCTGCGCGCCTTGCTCAAGGGACTCGGGATATGGATGTAGCGATGGAAGCGACGACGGCGACGACGACGGACGAAACCCCGCAATACGCGTCGGCCGAGCAGTTCAGGTACGCGGCGGTGCTGAGCATCGGCGTGCAGGCCGGCTTCGTGATGCTGGTGGTCAGCTTCATCCTCTACGTCAGCGGCGTCCTGGTGCCGTTGATCCCGGTCGAGGAACTGCCCAAGTACTGGGGACTCTCGGCGGCCGAGTTCGCCAAGGCCACTGGAAGCCCCACCGGCTGGGACTGGGTCGCCCAGGTCGGCAAGGGCGACATCCTCAACCTGCTCGGCATCGTCGTCCTGGCGAGCGTCTCCTCGGTGAGCACGCTGGCCGTGCTGCCGTTCTTCGGCCGGCGCCACGACCGCGCGCATCTCGTCATCTCGATACTGCTCGTCCTCGTCATCGCCGTTTCCGCGGCGAACATCCTCCACTGATTCCGCGATGGCCTTTCCCTTGAGGAAGATCCTGCTCGCCACTGAGGGCACGGAGTTCGATGTCGGCGCGGAGCGCCTCGGCATCGATCTCGCGGCAGGCGAGAGGCTGCCGCTCGCCGTCGTGCTGCCGCTGGTCAGCAATCCGGTCTACCTAAGCCTCGCGCCCGAACTCGAGGAAGCGACGGAAGCCGAGGCGGCGGCCAAGCTTGCCGCGCTGAGACGCCGCGCGGTGCAGAAGAGCGTCGTCTTCTCGGCGGTCGTGCGGCGCGGCGAGGAGCCTTTCCGCGAAATCGTGGACGCGGCGCGCGAGTCGGGCACCGATCTCATCGTGCTGCGCCGGCGCGGCAAGCGCAGCTACCTCGCCAACCTGCTTCTCGGCGAAATGGTGCATACCGTCATCGGCCACGCGCCGTGCGACGTGCTGATCGTGCCGCGCGCGGCGCAGCTCTGGTCGCGGGGAATCGTCCTCGCCGCCGACGGCTCGTCGCACAGCGATCGGGCCACGGCGGCCGCGGCGGCGCTGGCCGTGCGCTACGGCCTGCCGATGACCATCGTATCGGTAGCGGAAAAGAGAGCCGGCATCGAAGCGGCGAAGAGGAACGTGGAGACCGCCATGAAGGCGGCGAGCGCGTTGGGCGCCCGGGTCACCGGGCGCACCGCCGCCGCCGAAAAGCCCTACGAAGTCATTCTCGGCACGGCGCAGGAAACGGGCGCCGACCTGATCGTCATCGGGCGCCGCGGACTCGGCCGCATCGAGCACCTGCTGCTGGGAAGCACTTCGGAACAAGTGGCCAGCCGCACGGCCTGCCCCGTCCTGATCGTGCAGCAGGGCGGCTCGCCGCTGCCGGGCTAGACTGCGGCGACTACTTCGAACGCGAGCGGGCCAGGAGCTGCGACGCACCTTCGACGTCGCCGTTCTCGGCCAGGCCGATCGCCGGCAGCGCGGCGGCCTGCTCGCGGATCGCCCGCCTCATCGCCTTGAAGGCAGCCCGCAACGAGCCCGCGAATCCTAGGGAACTGCTGGGTTCGGAAGAATGCGGCAGCGATGCGGCTTTCATGTTCGTTCCTCCTGGAGGCGACGATCGGCAGGATCGTCTCGGCCCGTTGGAACGCGACTTCGCGCGGGCCATTGCAATCTAGCCGTGCGATCGTTCCCGCTGCGTTCGTTCTACATTAGGAAACCGTTCAGCCTGCGACCTGGGAGCCGGCATAGACGAGCCGCGCCGACGTGCCGCGCCCCACGACGCTCTCGATCGTGATGGTCCAGCCGTAGCGGTCGCAGATGCGCTTGACGAGCAAGAGTCCGATTCCCGTTCCGGAACTGTCGGCGCCCTTGAAATGCTTCTGAAATACCT
>DAIDAU010000131.1 GCA_027310465.1 Rhodocyclaceae bacterium | reverse complement strand
AATGTCCACAGGCCCTAGTTCTCTGCGTCAATATCTCTAGAAAAACGGGTTTTGCGTTCACGTCTTCGGGCGGTTCGTCGCCGGATGCGGCAGGTCTGCGCAGTGCCGATTTGGCGCAGCGCCGCGGCGAGAGCGGACTGGCTGGGGTTTCCGGCCGCGTTGTCCGAGCGCAGCGAGTTTAGCGGCCGGCCGGCCAGTTCGCCCTCGCCGCGGGAACCCGAAGGGCGCGGAGCCCATGAGGCGCTGCACAGACCTGCCGCATCCGGCGCGCTCAAGTGCTCCTAGCCTAGGCCCACACCAGGCAAGCGCTTGAGCCTCCGGTACAACGTGTTCCGGCTGATGCCCAGCCGCCGCGCCGCCTCCGACATGTTGCCGTTCGACGCCGCGACGGCGCGCCCGATCACCGCGTTCGACAGCGCGCGCAGATCCTCCTCCGCGGCGGCCGGCGGTGCGGCCTGCGGCACTGCCGGCTGCCGCAGTTCCTCGGCGAGGTCGTCGGGCAGATGGCGCCAGCCGATCGCCGTCTCGCCCGCGTCGAGCAAGGCGCAGGCGGTGCGCAGCGCATTGGCGAGCTGGCGCAGGTTGCCCGGCCAGGCGTGATCGGCGAAGGCGGCGGCGAGTCCCGGCTCGAGCACCGCGCCGCAGCCCGGCGCATGCTGGTCGATCAGGCGCTCCGCCAGCGCGGCGAAGTCGGTGCGCGCGCGCAGGGGCGGGAGCACCAGCGCCATGCCGTTGATGCGGTAGTAGAGATCCTCGCGGAACCGCCCCGCCTCCATCTCCGCCTTGAGGTTGCGATGCGTCGCGCAGATCAGCGCGAAGTCCACCGCCACCGGCCGGCCGCCGATCGGCGTCACCTGGCGCTCTTGCAGCACGCGCAGCAGCCGCCCCTGCATCGCCACCGGCATGTCGCCGATCTCGTCGAGGAACAGCGTGCCGCCGTGCGCCTCGCGGATGCGTCCCGGCGCGCCCTCGCGCCGCGCGCCGGTGAACGCGCCCGGCGCGTAGCCGAACAGCTCGGCTTCGATCAGGCTCTCGGGCAGCGCCGCGCAGTTGAGCGCGACGAAGGGCCGGTCGCGGCGGCCGCCGGAACGGTGCACCGCGCTGGCGAACCACTCCTTGCCGACGCCCGACTCGCCGTGCAGCAGCAGCGGAATCGGCTTGTCGAGCACCTTGCGCGCGCGCTCGATGGCCGCGCGCAGGCGCGCGTCGCCGGTGTCGAGCTGGGCCAGCGCGTCGGCCGGCGCGGGCGGCGCTTTCGTCGCCGCGGCGAAGTGCAGCGGCCGGCGCCCGGGTTCCACACGCACGAACAGGCGCCCGCCGCGCCGGCGATTGGCGAGCAGCGGGAGGCCGGCATGGCGGCGCCCCCAGTCCGCGAGCCTGCCGACGTCGAGGTCGAGCAGCCGGCTCAGCGGCGTGGCGCCGATATCGGCGGCGGCGATGCCGAGCAGCGCCAGCCCCGCCTGGTTGGCGCCGACGATCCAGCCGTCCTCGGACAGCGCGACGACGCCTTCCGCGACGGTGCCGATGCCTTCGGCCAGCGGATGGAAGCGCAGCCGCATGCCGTCGCCGTGATGCGCATCGAACAGGCGGTTCTCGATCATCTGCGCCGCCGCGCGCACCAGGCCGAAGGTGTGCGGATGGCGGCTCCTCTGCTCACCCGAGATGTCGAGCACGCCGAGCAGCCGGCCGTCGGGCGCGACGATCGGGGCCGCCGCGCAGGTGAGGAAGCCGTTGCGCTCGAGGAAGTGCTCGCCGCCGTGGACGACGATAGGCGCGCGCTCCGCCAGCGCCGTACCGATGGCGTTGGTGCCGCGATGGCGCTCGTGCCACGACGCGCCGGGCGCCAGCGCCACGCGCTCGGCGCGCGTGAGGAAGTCGGCATCGCCGAGGGCCTGCAGCAGCATGCCGCGCTCGTCGGCGAGGATCACCATGCAGCCCGAGTCGCGCGTCTGCTCGTGCAGGTACTCCATCACCGGCCGCGCGTTGGCGATCAGGTCCTGCCGCCGTTCGGCGCTGCGCGCCAGTTCGCGCGCGTCGAGATGCGGCACTTCGAGCAGGCGGCCGACCGGCGCCAGCCCGGCATCGAGGCAGCGCCGCCATGAGCGCGCGACGTGATCGTGGATCAGCCCATTGGGCAGTTCGCCGCATTCCTGCAGCAGGTGGCGCGCCCGGCGCAAGGCAGCGTCGGGGCCCCGCAGCGACATCGGGGTCATCGTGTCTCCTCCTAGATGCGGCGCTCTGCGTCGCCGTGTGAGGCGAGTATTCGGCTTCCCGCGGCCGGGCGCAAGGCCGATACCCGAGTTGTACCATCGACTGTGCCATTTCGTGACAGCTGCGCCGTCGCGACACAATCCCGCATCGTCCCATGGGTATCGGCCGGACGGCCGGAAAAACCCGGTGCATCTGGGTTTCCGGTTCTCGCCCGGCGATGGCATGGCTCGTGCAAAAGTGCTGCCAGCCGACCCGGCTACAGACAACTAACCACGAGGAGACATCCGATGCTCTACGCCGCACCCGGCGCCGCCGGCGCCAAGGTCCAGTTCAAGTCCCGCTACGACAACTTCATCGGCGGCAAATGGACGCCGCCGGTCAAGGGCGAATACTTCGACGTCGTCACGCCGATCACCGGGAAGCCCTACACCAAGGCCGCGCGCTCCACCGCCGAGGACGTCGAGCTGGCGCTCGACGCCGCGCATGCCGCCGCCGACAAGTGGGGCCGCACCTCCCCCACCGAGCGCTCGAACATCCTGCTCAAGATCGCCGACCGCATCGAAGCCAACCTCGAGGCGCTGGCCTACGCCGAGACCGTCGACAACGGCAAGGCGATCCGCGAGACGCTCAACGCCGACATCCCCCTGTCGGTCGACCACTTCCGCTACTTCGCCGGCGTGCTGCGCGCCCAGGAAGGCTCGATCAGCGAGATCGACGAGCAGACCATCGCCTACCATTTCCACGAGCCGCTCGGCGTCGTCGGCCAGATCATCCCGTGGAACTTCCCGATCCTGATGGCGGCGTGGAAGCTCGCGCCCGCGCTCGGCGCCGGCAACTGCGTGTTGCTGAAGCCCGCCGAATCGACGCCGGTCAGCATCCTGGTGCTGGTCGAGCTGATCGCCGACCTGCTGCCGCCCGGCGTGCTCAACATCGTCAACGGCTACGGCAAGGAAGCGGGCATGCCGCTCGCGACCAGCAAGCGCATCGCCAAGGTCGCCTTCACCGGCTCCACCGCCACCGGCCGCAGCATCGCGCAGGCGGCGGCAGGCAACCTGATCCCCGCCACGCTGGAACTCGGCGGCAAGTCGCCCAACATCTTCTTCGCCGACGTCGCCGCGCAGGACGACGACTTCCTCGACAAGGCCATCGAAGGCCTGGTGCTGTTCGCCTTCAACCAAGGCGAAGTGTGCACCTGCCCGTCGCGCGCGCTGATCCAGGAATCGATCTACGACAAGTTCATGGACCGCGTGCTGGCCCGCGTCAAGGCCATCAAGCACGGCAACCCGCTCGACACGGCCACCATGATGGGCGCGCAGGCGTCGCAGATGCAGATGGACAAGATCATGACCTACCTCGCGCTCGGCAAGCAGGAAGGCGCGACCTGCCTCATCGGCGGCGACCGCGCGCACCTCGGCGGCGAACTGGAGAACGGCTACTACATCCAGCCGACGATGTTCAAGGGCCACAACAAGATGCGCATCTTCCAGGAGGAGATCTTCGGCCCGGTCGTCGCCGTGACCACCTTCAAGGACGAGGCCGACGCGCTGGCCATCGCCAACGACACCATCTACGGCCTCGGCGCCGGCGTGTGGTCGCGCGACGGCAACACCGCCTACCGCATGGGCCGCGGCATCAAGGCCGGCCGCGTGTGGACCAACTGCTACCACGCCTATCCGGCGCACGCGACCTTCGGCGGCTACAAGGAATCCGGCATCGGCCGCGAGACCCACAAGATGATGCTCGACCACTACCAGCAGACCAAGAACCTGCTGGTCAGCTACAGCCCGAAGGCACTGGGATTCTTCTGATCGCTCCTCCGTTCAGTAGATTTGGGGCGGCAGCGATGCCGCCCGTTTTTTTCGTGCCGCCCGCGGCTGCATGGCCGCCGGCCTTGCCGTTTGTCGGAACTTTCCGGCAAGCGCCCCGAATCTTCCGCGGAAAAGAATCCGTATCGTCCGGCATTCTTCCCCGCCGCGAACGCGCATGATTCGTCGCTGGCGAGAGGAGGAAGCGCTTCCTGGATCGATTATGGATTGGCGAACGGGCGTCTTGATGCAGCGTCGTGCGGACTGCACCGCGTGCAGCGCCCGCGGCGTCTTCTCGGGCATCGGCGCCGATGAATCGGCGGCCCTCCATGCCGGCACCGTTCGCCTGGCGTTCGACAGGGGCAAGCCGCTGTTCCATGCCGGCACGCAGGCGTCGGGCCTCTATTGCATCGGTTCCGGCTACGTCAAGATCATCAAGTACTCGCCGAGCGGCGGCCAGCGGATCGTGTCCATCGTCGGGCGCGGCGGCCTCGTCGGCATGGAAGCGCAGTTGTACGCCACCTTCGACCATACGGCGATCGCCATGGAGCCGGTCACCGCCTGCCACATTCCGCTGCCCTACTATCGCCGCGCCATGGAAACGCAGCCCAGGCTGCAGCGGCGGCTGCTGAACCACCTGTACGACCGCCTGAGGGAATCGGAAGCCTGGCTGTCGGATCTGTCAGGCAGCGAGATAGAGCTGCAGAAGCGGCTGGCGAGACTGCTGCTGCGGTTCCGGGTCGACGGCTCGGACGTCGTCCCCTGCTTCAACCTCGAGGACATCGGCGCGATCCTGGGGATCACCATGGAGACCGCGTGCCGGCACCTGGCGCGGCTGTGGCGCGCCGGACTGCTGAAGAAGCACGGCTCGGGCCTGTCGGATCGCTACTACAAGGCGGACGTCGCGGGCCTCGCGAAAGTGGCGGAAGGCGCCGAGCCTGAACGCCAGATGAGATCGGCCGCCTAGAACCGCATCCCGCTTTGGACCTTTGATTTCGACATGAAGGGCATGGCGGCATGGTAACGTCGCCCCATGCTCAGCTACCGCCACGCCTTCCACGCCGGCAACCATGCCGACGTCCTCAAGCACTTCGTGCTCGTCCAGCTGCTGCGCTACCTCAACCAGAAGGACAAGCCCTACTGGCTGGTCGACACGCACGCCGGTGCCGGCGTCTATGCGCTCGACAAGGGCTACGCGACGCAGAACGCCGAATTCGCCGACGGCATCGCGCGCCTATGGACGCGCGACGGCCTGCCTGCGCCGCTCGCCGACTACGTCGACGTCGTGCGCTCGTTCAACCCGGACGGCAGGCTGCGCCGCTATCCGGGCTCGCCCTACGTCGCCATGCGCATCCTGCGCGAGCAGGACCGCCTGCGGCTGTTCGAGCTGCACGCCACCGACAACAAGCTGCTGCGCGAGAACTTCGGGCGCGACTTCCCCGACGATACGCGCCGCGTCGCCATCGGCCAGGCCGACGGCTTCCACGAGCTCAAGGCGGTGCTGCCGCCGCCGCCGCGGCGCGGCCTGGTGCTGATCGATCCGGCCTACGAGGACAAGCGCGACTACCTGCGCACCGTGATGACCGTCAAGGAAGGCCTGGCGCGCTTCGCCACCGGCGTCTTCGCGGTCTGGTATCCGCAACTGCAGCGCGGCGACGCCAAGGAACTGCCCGAGAAGCTCAAGAAGCTCCACGGCGACTGGCTCGACGTCTCGCTCACGGTCGGCGCGCCGGCCGCCGACGGCTTCGGCATGCACGGCAGCGGCCTGTTCGTCGTCAATCCGCCGTGGACGCTGGCGCAGACCCTCGAGCAGGCCATGCCGTTCCTGCGCGACGCCCTCGGGCGCGACGACGCCGCCGGCTTCGCCGTGCGGACCGGGTCGGCCGAGACTGCGCGTTAGCCCGGCGGCGCCGCGGTTTCCTCGATGCCCCGATGCTAAACTTCGGCGCCGGAGTCCCCAAACCCGACGCGGCACTTGAAAGCGAGCGATGACGATGGTCAAGAAGGCCAAAGCAGCGAAGCCATCCCGGCAAGCGGCGACGAAACCGGCGAAGGCCGGGAAAGCGGCCAACGGCACGAAAGCCGCCAAGACCGCCAAGCCCGCGGGAAATTCCAAGCCGGCACCGGCCTCCTCCGCGTCGCTGAGCTTCCCCGTCGTCGGCATCGGCGCCTCGGCCGGCGGGCTCGAAGCCCTCGAGCAGTTCCTGACTCACGTGCCCGCCGGCAGCGGCATGGCCTTCGTCATCGTCCAGCACCTCGATCCCAGCCGCAAGGGAGCCCTGCCGCAACTGCTGCAGCGGCTGACGCCGATGCCCGTCCAGCAGGCCGAGGACCGCATGCGCGTGCAGCCCGATCACGTCTACGTCATCCCGCCCAACAAGGACCTCGCGATGCGCGACGGCATCCTGCACCTGTCGGCGCCCGAGGTGCCGCGCGGGCTGCGCCTGCCGGTCGACTCCTTCTTCCGCTCGCTCGCCGCCGACCGCGAGCAGTTCGCCATCGGCGTGATCCTCTCCGGCATGGGCTCCGACGGCTCGCTCGGCCTGCGCGCCGTCAAGGACAACGCCGGCCTAGCGCTGGTGCAGGATCCGGCCAGCGCCAAGTTCGACGGCATGCCGCGCAGCGCCATCGACGCCGGCTGCGCCGACATCATCGCGCCGGCCGACGAGCTGCCCGGCCGCATCCGCGCCTACCTCGAGCACGCGCCGATCGTGCACGCCCAAGGCGAGGCCGAGGCGCAGGCGCACAGCGCGCTCGACAAGATCCTGCTGCTGCTGCGCGTGCAGACCGGCCACGACTTCTCGCTCTACAAGAAGAGCACGCTCTACCGCCGCATCGAGCGGCGCATGGGCATCCACCAGATCGACCGCATCGCGGCCTACGCGCGCTTCCTGCGCGAGAACCCGCAGGAAGTGGACCTGCTGTTCAAGGAACTGCTGATCGGCGTGACCAACTTCTTCCGCGATCCCGAAGCCTGGGACATGCTGCGCGACCACGTCCTGCCCGAGCTTCTGGCCAGTTCCCAGTCCGCCGGGCGCAACCTGCGCGCCTGGGTCACCGGCTGCTCGACCGGCGAGGAGGCCTACTCGCTCGCCATCGTGTTCAAGGAAGCGCTGGAGAAGGCGAAGCCGCAGGGCCGCTTCTCCCTGCAGATCTACGCCACCGACCTCGACCACACCGCGATCGAGAAGGCCCGGCAGGGCGCCTATCCGAACAACATCGCGGCCGACGTCTCGCCCGAGCGGCTGGCCCGCTTCTTCATCGCCAGCGAGAACGGCTACCTGGTCGGCAAGGAAGTCCGCGAGATGGTGATCTTCGCGCCGCAGAACGTCATCATGGACCCGCCGTTTACCAAGCTCGACATCCTGTGCTGCCGCAACCTGCTGATCTACCTCGGACCCGAGCTGCAGAAGAAGCTGCTGCCGCTGTTCCACTACAGCCTCAACCCAGGCGGCACGCTGTTCCTCGGCAGCGCCGAGACCATCGGCGGCTTCACCGACCTGTTCTCGCCGCTGGACGCGAAGTCGCGCCTCTACCGGCGCAGCCTCGCCAGCCAGCGGCTCGGCGACGTCGAATTCCCGACGCGGCTGCCGCTCGGCGTCACGGCGCCGCCCGACGACGCCAAGCAGCCGGCGGTGGTGAACCTGCAGGCCGTGGCCGACCAGCTGCTGCTGCGCAGCTATGCGCCGGCCGCCGTCTTCATGAACGCCAAGGGCGACATCGTCTATATCAACGGCCGCACCGGCAAGTATCTCGAGCCCGCTGCCGGCAAGGCCAACTGGAACATCTTCGCCATGGCGCGCGACGGCCTGCGCCACGAGCTTGCCAGCGCCATGCAGCGCGCCCGCCAGCAGGGCGAGCCGGTCACGGTGTCCGGCATCAAGCTGGAAGGCAACGGACAGCCGCACTACGTCTCGCTGACCGTCGAGGCCCTCGACGAGCCGCAGTCGCTGTCCGGCATGCTGGTCGCCGTGTTCCGCGACGAGACGCCGCCGCTGCGCCACGCCGGCCGCCGCGGCGCCGCCGGGGGCAACCTGATGGTGTTGGAGGAGGAAGTCCAGAACCTGCGCGAGCAGCTGCAGACGACGCGCGAGGAGATGCAAAGCTCGCAGGAGGAGCTCAAGTCGGCCAACGAGGAGCTGCAATCGACCAACGAGGAGCTCACCACCTCGAAGGAGGAGATGCAGTCGCTCAACGAGGAGCTGCAGACCGTCAACGCCGAGCTGCAGTCCAAGGTCGAGGACCTGTCGCGCGCCAGCAACGACATGAAGAACCTGCTCAACAGCACCGACATCGCCATCGTCTTCCTCGACAACGCGCTGCACGTGCGCCGCTTCACCAACTCGGCGACGCGCATCATCAAGCTGATCCCGGGCGACGTCGGCCGGCCGCTGACGGACATCGTCAGCGAGCTCGACTACCCGCAGCTGCACGAGGACGCCAAGGAGGTGCTGCGCACCCTCGTGTTCTCCGAGAAGGAGGTGGCGACGCGCGACGGCGGCAGCTGGTTCCTGGTGCGCATCATGCCGTACCGCACCAGCGAGAACGTCATCGACGGCGTCGTCATCACCTTCGTCGACGTGACCCGGGCCAAGAGCATGGAAGTCCAGCTGCGCGAAGCGCTGCGGCAGCGCGGCGCCGCGGGATAGCCGCGTGAAGAGGCCGGCGCCCGGAGCCGACGCGGTGGAGGCCGCGCGCCTGCTGCACGAACTCCAGGTCCATCACCTCGAACTGCAGCAGCAACAGCGGCAGCTGCGCGCCCAGCAGGTCGAGCTGGAGCGGCAGAACGAAGAGCTGCGGCAGGCCAAGGAGGACACGGCGGCGGCGCGCGACGCCGCCGAGCGGGCCAGCCGGGCGAAGTCGAGCTTTCTCGCCAACATGAGCCACGAGATGCGC
>DAIDAU010000101.1 GCA_027310465.1 Rhodocyclaceae bacterium | reverse complement strand
TTCTTCGTTGCCGGTGGCTCCATTACGCCGATCCGAGCGTGGCTCCTATATGCCGATCACGGAGTGGCTCCATTACGCCGGTCAGACACTGGCTCCTATACGCCGATCACGAAGTGGATCCTATATGCCGGTCGCTGACACCTGAAATCTACGGAAAGCCGAAAGGCTAGCCTGGCTGACGAGACAGTGGCGCACCGCCATGCAGTAGCCTCGATCTAAATGGGGAACCTCTCTGCCGACCACCTGGGGTGGCACCCGGTGGGCAAAGGGCAGAGAGGGGGAGATTCGGCAAGTAGGGTTTGATCTCGACGGCGATACGACCGAAGCCGCGAGAGAGCTGCGTTAGCAGCAGCGGGGTTGGCACCCCGTCCCGAAAGCTGGAAGCGTTTGCGAAAGTGTGTGTTGGGCTTGGCGGCCCGTTGCAGTGTTCGGCCATGTCCCCCGCTTGGCGGCTGGGAACATGACCTTCTCGGGTGGTACCGGGAATAGCGCTGGCAGTTCATATCGTGCCGTCGCCTGTGGCGGCCGGCACGGCACCGAGGCATTCAGTTGATTCTCGGTCGGGGAGCATTCGCTCCCCGGCTGTCTTGCGACAACGACTGCCTGACGGGGCGGCATTGCCATCCGTCATAGGGCGCGTATAGTTCGCAATGCGGCCCTTAGCGGAGGTTAAGGCGTTGGCAAGTCCCGGCCAGAAGCCGTCATTTCTTGCTTCCTCAGACCAGCCATTTGAGCGGCTACTACACTCCAAAAGCGGTCAAGCCCTCTTGTGTTTGGCAATCAGCCAGATGGCGGCGACCAGGCGCTCCAATTCTTCCTTGGAGTTGTAATAGTGCGGAGACGCTCTGACGACAGGCGGTAACTGCCGCTCACTTGCATCAATTGGCGTACTCGATGGGGGAGATACAGAGACGTTAATCCCGAGGGCGCTCAACTGCTGCATGATGGCTGCCGCCTCCAAGCCTTCCACCGTGAACGAAACGATTGCCGAAAGCTGATGGCCGACGTCACGGATGTGCACGCCTGGTATCTCCTTAAGGCCCGTTCGCAGGGCGTCTGATAATGAATGGCAACGGGCTTCAATGGCATCGAGGCCAATATTCATCGCGTATTCCGAGGCTAGACTCAAACCGATACGCGTCGAGTAGTTGGTTTCCCAGGTTTCAAATCGGCGGGCATCCGGCCTCAGTTGGTAGTCGTTCGGTGCAACCCAGGACGCTCCAAACAGGTCAATCATTGCAGGCTCAGTCCGCTCGAGAACGTCCTTCCGAATGTAGAGAAACCCTGTTCCGCGAGGAGCGCGCAGAAATTTTCGTCCCGTTGCGGTGAGCATGTCGCAGCACAATGCGTTGACGTCGATTGGCATCTGCCCTACGGCTTGGCATGCGTCGAGCAAATAGGTTATCCCGTGCTCTTTTGCAATTGCCCCAACCTCGGCCGCAGGGTTGACGAGTCCGCCGTTGGTAGGAAGCCAAGTGATAGCGATGAGACGGACCCTGTCATCAATCATGCCTTTCAGGGCATCCGGGTCCAATGTCCCGGCACTATCATTCGGAACGACTTCAACTGACGCACCGGTCCGTTTCGAGACTTGCAGGAAAGAGAGATAGTTCGCGGCGAATTCTGCGCTTGCCGTCAGAATGCGGTCGCCTGGTTTGAAATTCATGGCGTAGAACGCCCGCTGCCAGGCCACGGTCGCGTTCTCGGTTAGGGCAATTTCCTCCTTGCTTGCACCAACCAGTTTGGCGACCGAGTCGTAAACGCCCTCAAGTTGCGCAGATTGTTCAGCAGCGGTCTCATAGCCACCAATTTCTGCTTCACGTCTCAGGTAGTCGATAACCCCATTGACGACCGGTAGCGCCATCAACGCTGCACCTGCATTGTTGAAATGGGCGCGATGTTCTACACCCGGCGTATCGGCCCTTACGGCCGACAAATCAATGCAGTGTGAAGCGGAGATAGCCATACTCCCGACCAATATCAAGATGCTCGATGTTGTAGCCGCAGCAGGCCGACACCGAGGCAACAGAAGATGCCACCGGAAACACGGTTGAATACCCGGACACGGGTTGGATTATCAAATTGCCTTCTCAGGGTGTGGGCAAGCAACGCGTAGAACGTATGTGACAAGATGGCACAGGCGGAGAACGATGTTGTCAGCACGACGAATTGCTCGACTAGCGGCAAGTCGGGGGTCAGGAACTGCGGAAGTAGTGCTGAGAAAAACAGGATGGCCTTTGGATTCGTGAGTGCCAACACGATTCCTTTGCCAAATAACTGCCAAGGGGAGCCGGCCAGTGTCTGATTTGCGCTGGAAAACATGCTTGCACGACTGTTCCACTGCTTGTATCCAAGATAAATCAGGTACAGGGCCCCCATGACCTTGAGCGCCGTAAAGGCCATTGCGGAGGTCGCCAGCACCACCCCCATCCCTGCCATCGCAATTCCCGACACGATGAACAAACCGAACACATTGCCCAGCGAGCAAACCAATGCGCTACGCGGACCATTTGAAACTGAATTGGAGATGGCGAGCAGCACTGCCGGGCCCGGCGTAAACGTAGTGAGCAGTGCAACGCCACAGAAGACCAGCCAATTGGTCAGGGTCATGTTGAAAGCCTTTCTCGATGGCGCCCAGCAGCGGCCAATCCGATGCCTGCTGCCGGCGCCTGCTTATTGTTTGTACGCTTGCGCCAGTTTATCCAGAAACTCACAGAGCTTCTGATTCATCTCGCTGAAGTCATGCTGGCGCAGCAGTTTCGGTTGCTGAACGAACCGATGACTGGTCAGAGTCGGCAACTCCTGTTCGGCTGCCTTGATGAGAAGCTCGATGACCTCTGCGGTAAATTCCATGTGGCACTGGAATCCATAGACCAGGTTCGAATACTCAACTATCTGCCGAGGACAGCCCTCGCTATATGCCAGAACCTTGGCTTGCGGCGTCAGACCCGGCATATCGTTGTGCCAGTGCCCCACTGCCAGGCCATCTCCGAAATGGCTGAACTTGGCGTTATGCCGGCCCTCTTCGGTCATCACAATAGGGAACTTGCCGATTTCCTTCTCCGGGCTGTGGCCAAACTCGGCGCCGAGTGCTTCACCAATCAGTTGCGAACCCAGGCACACGCCAACTACGGCCTTTCCTGCATTCACACATTGGGCGATAAGCGTCTTCTCGGCAGCGGCATCAAAATGAGGGCATTCGGCGGTGGTCGTTGCCGGTGATTGCGGCCCGCCCAGAACTATCAGCAGGTCAATGCCATCCGACGTCTGCGGCAAGGTGTCACCCAGATAGACCCTGGAGAAGCCAGTCGAATGACCGCGGGTCTCGGCCCAAGTCTCGAAGGCGCCAGGCGCTTCAAATGATTCGTGAACGACGAAATGTACGTGCATGATTTCTCGGCCTCGGTAGCAAAAATAACTGTGATGGGGCATAAAATAGCACCAAGGCGGACTGGCAAAAAGTACCGGATTTTGTAACTACGATAGGCCGGTCATGAAACGCAGCAAGCTGGTAATTGAGTTGAAGGGTGACGATAGCCAGCCGCTCTTCCTCCGCCTGGCAGCATCCATCCTGAGTGAAATCGAACGGGGTCGTTTAGGGCCTGGAGACCGGCTGCCCGGTACCCGTAGCTTGGCGCTCAGCTTGAACGTGCACCGCAATACGGTCACGGCAGCCTTCCAGGAATTGATGATGCAGGGGTGGCTGGTTGCAGAGCCATCCCGTGGAACCGTCGTCGCTTACGACCTTCCCAGCGTCAATCTTCAAGCTGGCACAGTGGCGGTCGTCGCTACTTCTGAAAGCACGCCAGACGAGTCCCTCTGTGTGGTGCACATTTCGGATGGAACACCGGACACTCGCATCATGCCGGCAGTCGAAATGGCACGCGCTGTCCGACATGCCTTGCTTCAAGCGCCGAGCTTGCGAGGAGCCAGCTATGGCGAGCCGGGGGGTGCTCATGCCCTACGCGATGCACTCGCCGAGTATCTGGCTCAAGAACGAGGCCTCACCACGTCACCCAGCCAAATCATGGTGACCCGCGGTAGCCAAATGGCAATCTATCTTGCGGCCGCGACACTTGTTTCTCCTGGTGATGCTGTAGCCGTTGAAGAGCCGGGCTACCCGTATGCGTGGGAAGCCTTTCGGGCAGCAGGGGTGCGTATTCCGACGCAGCGTGACCGCTGATTCCGAAAAGGTGTGACCGCCGATTCCGAGGGCGTGACCGGTGATTCCGAAATAAGTGTGACCGATTTGGCCGAGGTATCGGAACGGTCGGTCACGATGTCGGAATCGACGGTCACGATGTCGGAAATGGAAGGCGGGTGTGTGGCAACGACGTTTGACGAAGCCGCTAAGCACGTGGACTCTCGGTCTGCATTCTGGTGCGGACCGGCCAGTTGGCCCGTCAGACGGTCCCGCCTACGATAGGGGTAGAATCTCGACCCAGTGCTCAGGTCTTTCATCCGAAGCGCGCCAAGGATCACAAGGGGCTGCAGCGATGCAGCCCCTTTCCATTTGGGTGCGCCGCTCAGTGGCGCTTGAGCTCTTCGAGCTCCGCCAGCGAGTCGTATTCGCGCTGGTTGGCTTCGTGGATATTCTTGATCATGTGCATCAGGCCGGCGACGCACAGGCCGAACAGCGTGATGATCCAGTAGATCGACAGGTCGGCGCGGATCAGCACCGCGTAGATGCCGGTCATCATCAGGATCGAAAGATTCTCGTTGAAGTTCTGCACCGCGATCGAGTGGCCGGCGCCCATCAGGATATGGCCGCGATGCTGCAGCAGCGCGTTCATCGGCACCACGAAGAAGCCCGAGAAGATCCCCACCACCACCAGCAGCGGCAGGGCCAGGCGCATGTCGTGCACGACGTTCATGGCGATGACGCCTACGCCCATCGCGATGCCGAGCGGCAGCACACGCACCGACCCGCGCATCGACACCAGCCGGGCGGCCAGCGCGGCGCCCATGGCGACGCCGACGGCGACGACGCCTTGCAGCATGCTGGCCTTGGACAGGTCGAGGCCGAGCGCCGCCTTGGCCCACTCGATGACGATGAACTGCAGCGTGGCGCCGGCGCCCCAGAACAGCGTGGTCACCGCGAGCGAGATTTGGCCGAGCTTGTCGCGCCAGAGCAGCGCCAGGCAGTGGTTGAACTCGTGGACCAGGTACACCGGGTTCTTCTTCAGCGGCTTGTGGTCGACGCCGGTATCCGGCACGTAGAGGTTGAACACGGCGGCGACCAGGTAGAGCAGGGCGATGACCGCCAGGTTCATTTCCGGCACGGTGTCGATGCCGGTGTCGATGAACGGAAAGTCGAAGGCCAAGAGCGCCTGCGCCACCTCGGGCCGGATCAGCATGCCGCCGAGCACGACGCCGAGGATGATCGCCGCCACCGTCAAGCCCTCGATCCAGCCGTTGGCCACCACCAGCAGCCGGTGCGGCAGGTACTCGGTGAGGATGCCGTACTTGGCCGGCGAATAGGCCGCGGCGCCGAGGCCGACCACGGCGTAGGCGAACAGCGGATGCACGTCGAAGAACATCAGCAGGCAGCCTAGGATCTTGATGGCGTTGGCGATGAACATGACGCGCCCCTTCGGCATCGAGTCGGCGAAGGGGCCGACGAAGGCGGCGAGGGCGACGTAGGAGACGGTGAAAAAGGTCTTGAGCAGCGGCTCGTACGACATGGGGGCGTGCATGTCGCGCAGGATGGCGATGGCCGCGATCAGCAGGGTGCTGTCGGCGAGCGCGGAGAAGAACTGCGCCGCCATGATGATGTAGAAGCCGAGAGACATAGGCGGAGGGCGTTATACCACGAAAGCCATTGCGCCTATGGGCGCATTCGGGCGGGGGGCGGCGGTTTCTCGGCAGGCCTTGACTATCAGGCTATCTTATGCGAACGATTTGTGATTGAATATCGTGACATATAAGAATTACCATATTCGAGGAAGCGCACCATGGCCGATCGCAGGCTTCAAGTGTTTCATGCCGTCGCGAAGCAGTTGTCCTTTACCAAGGCTGCCGAAGTACTGTTCATGACGCAGCCCGCCGTGACGTTCCAGATCAAGCAACTCGAAGAACATTTCAACACCCGCCTGTTCGATCGCGGCCACGGCCGGATTTCCCTGACGCCGGCCGGCGAGCTGGTGCTGCTCTACGCCGAGAAGATCCTCAACCTGTCGTCCGAGATGGACGTGCGGCTCGGCGAGATGACCGGGGAGATCGGCGGCTCGCTGCTGGTCGGCGCCAGCATGACGATCGCGGAATTCATGCTGCCGCGCGTCCTCGGCGAATTCAAGTCGATGCATCCGAACGTGCGCCCGCGCCTCGTCGTCGCCAACTCCGAATCGATCGAGACGCGCGTCGCCGAGCATACGCTCGACATCGGCTTCATCGAGTCGCCCTCGCACCAGCCGAACCTGCAGACCGAGAACTGCTGCGACGACGAGCTGATGGTCATCTGCAGTCCAAAGTTCCCGCTCGCCAAGTGCAAGGATGTCGCGCCGACGCAGTTGATCGAGCATCCGTTCGTCTCGCGCGAGCCGGGCTCGGGCACGCGCGAGTTCATCGACGCCTACCTGCGCAAGGCCGGCATCCAGCCCGAGGACATGCAGCTGGTGATGGAGATGGGCAGCCCGATCTCGCTCAACGGCGTGCTGGAAACCAACCTCGGTTTCTCGATCGCGTCGCGCGCCTCGGTGCAGAAGGCTCAGCGGCTCGGCGACCTCGTCGCCATCCCCCTCAAGCCGCGGCTGATCCGCACGCTCTCGATGGTCTATCCCAAGGAGAAGTTCCGCTCCAAGCTGGTCACGGCCTTCGTCGAATACGCATCGACGCGGCTGCGCCAGCAGACGCTGGCGAGGTAGCGCTGCGGCGGCAGTAGAATCCGCCGGATGTCCCATCCGAGTTCCCGGCCCATTCGGGCCCGCATCGATCTTGCCGCGCTGCGGCACAATCATTCCGTCGTAAGAAAGCACTGCCGCGGCGCCCAAGTCTGGAGCGTCGTCAAGGCCAACGGCTACGGCCACGGGCTGCTGCGCGTGGCGCGCGCCCTCGCGGACGATACCGACGGCTTCGCGCTGGTCGAACTCGACGGGGCGATCGCGCTGCGCGAAGCCGGGCTGCGCCAGCCGATCCTGATGCTCGAAGGCTTCTATGTGCCGGAGGAGATCGGCGTCTTCGCCGAGCACGGATTGATTCCCGTGCTGCACCGGCCCGAACAGGTCGCTTGGTTCGCGCGGGCCGGACTGCCGGCGGGCACGCCGGTCTACCTCAAGCTGAACACCGGCATGAACCGCCTCGGGCTCGACGCCGCGGAATTTCGCGCGGCGCTCGCGATCCTCGCGGACTGCGCGCCCGACATCACGCTGATGACCCATTTCTCCGATGCCGACGAGCCGCGCGGCGTCGCCGAACAGATGCGGCAGCTTGCCGCCATGCGCGGCGATCTCGCCTATCCGCTGTGCCTCGCCAACTCGGCGGCGCTGCTGCGCTACCCGGAAACCGTCGGCGACTGGGTGCGGCCGGGCATCATGCTCTACGGCAGCTCGCCGTTTCCCGAACTCAGCGCCGCATCGCTCGATCTCGCACCGGTCATGACACTGGAAAGCGAGGTCATCGCCGTGCGGCAGCTGGATGCCGGCGACCGCGTCGGCTACGCCGGCAGGTTCGAGGCGGCGGGGCCGATGCGCGTCGGCGTCGTCGCCTGCGGCTACGGCGACGGCTACCCGCGCCATGCGCCGACGGGAACGCCGGTGCTGGTGGCGGGGCAGCGCACGCGCACGCTGGGCCGCGTCTCGATGGACAAGATATGCGTGGACCTGACCGATCTGCCCGAGGTCGGCGTCGGCGCGCAGGCGATCCTGTGGGGCGAAGGGCTCTCGGCCGACGAGGTCGCCGCGTCCGCCGGCACCGTCAGCTACGAGCTCTTCTGCGCGCTGGCGCCGCGCGTGCCGGTCGTGGAGCTGGGCCTTGGCTAAGGCGAAGAGCCTCTACACCTGTACCGAGTGCGGCGCCACGAATCCCAAGTGGCAGGGCCAGTGCCCAGGCTGCGGCCAGTGGAACACGCTGGTCGAGACGGTGGCCGAAGCGGCGCCGTCTGCTAACCGCTACGCCAATTCCTTCGCGCCGCTCGCCGGCGCCGGCGGCCTGCAGCAGCTCGCGGAAATTCGCCCGCGCGAACAGCCGCGCCAGCCGACCGGCATCGAGGAATTCGACCGCGTGCTCGGCGGCGGCCTGGTGGCCGGCGGCGTCGTGCTGATCGGCGGCGATCCGGGCATCGGCAAGAGCACGCTGCTGTTGCAGGCGCTGGCGCGGCTCGCCGAAGCGCGCGAGAACGTCGTCTACGTCTCGGGCGAGGAATCGGGCGAACAGGTGGCGCTGCGCGCGCAGCGCTTGCAGCTTCCGGTCGACGGACTGCATCTGCTGGCCGAAATCAACCTCGAGAAGATTCTCGCGACGCTGGCGAAGCAGAAGCCGGCCGTCGCGGTGATCGACTCGATCCAGACGCTGTGGTCGGAGGCGTTGCAGTCGGCGCCCGGTTCGGTCGCCCAGGTGCGCGAGTGCTCGGCGCAGCTCACGCGCTTCGCCAAGCAGTCGGGCACCTGCGTGATCCTCGTCGGCCACGTGACCAAGGATGGCGCGCTGGCCGGGCCGCGCGTGCTCGAGCACATCGTCGACACCGTGCTCTATTTCGAGGGCGACACCCATTCGAGCTTCCGCCTGATCCGCGCCTTCAAGAACCGCTACGGCGCGGTCAACGAGCTCGGCGTCTTCGCCATGACGGAGAAGGGCCTGCGCGGCGTCTCGAACCCGTCGGCGCTGTTCCTCTCGCAGCATGCGCAGGAGGTCTCCGGCTCCTGCGTGCTGGTGACGCAGGAAGGCACGCGACCGCTGCTGGTCGAGGTCCAGGCGCTCGTCGACGCCGCGCATACGCCGAGCCCGCGCCGCCTCACCGTCGGCCTCGAGTCGACGCGCCTGGCGATGCTGCTGGCGGTGCTGCATCGCCATGCCGGCATCGTCTGCTTCGATCAGGACGTGTTCGTCAACGCCGTCGGCGGCGTGCGTATCCAGGAGCCGGCGGCCGACCTCGCGGTGCTGCTGGCGATCGTCTCGAGCCTGCGCAGCCGGCCGCTGCCGGCGAAGATGGTGGCCTTCGGCGAAGTCGGCCTGGCCGGCGAGATCCGTCCCGCGCCGCGCGGCCAGGAGCGCCTCAAGGAAGCCGCCAAGCTCGGCTTCACGCACGCGCTGGTGCCCAAGGCCAATGCGCCGAAGCAGCGCATCGACGGCATCGAAGTGATCGCGCTCGAGCGCGTGGAGCAGGCGGTCGAGCGATTGCGCTCGCTGTGAACCTCCTGCGCCTGATGCTGCGCATGCTGGCGCGCGACCTGCGCGCCGGCGAGCTCGCCGTGCTCGGCATCGCGCTGGTGCTGGCCGTCGCGGCGATGACCGGCGTCGGCTTCCTCGCCGACCGCGTGCAGCAGGCGCTGACGCTCGAGTCCCACCAGATGCTCGGCGGCGACCTGCTGCTCTCGGCCGATCATCCGTGGTCCGAAGCGTTCCGCGACGAAGCCGCGCGGCGCGGCCTCGACGTCGCGCAGAGCGTCACCTTCCCGAGCATGGTGAGCGGGCCGGACGGCGCGCAGCTCGCCGAGATCAAGGCGGTGTCGTCCAACTATCCGCTGCGCGGCGCCTTGCGCGTTGCGCCGCAGCTCAACGCGCCCGACGCGGAAACGCGCGCCGTGCCGCCGCCCGGCTCGGTCTGGCCCGACGAGCGCCTGGCGGGCGCGCTCGGCGCGGCGGCGAACGCGCCGCTGCGCGTGGGCGAGACGTCGCTCGCCGCCGCGGGCGTCCTGACCCTCGATCCGGACCGCGGCGTGAACCTGCTGTCGTTCGCGCCGCGCCTGCTGATGAACCTCGCCGATCTGCCGGCCACGCGCCTGGTCCAGCCGGGCAGCCGCATCGGCTACCGGCTGCATCTCGCCGGCGATGCGCGCGCCGTGAAGGCCTACCAGGCGTGGGCGCAGGCGCGGCTCGGCCGCGGCGAGCGGCTCGAGAGCATGGAGAACGCGCGTCCCGAAGTGCGCAACCTGCTCGACCGCGCGCAGCGCTTCCTGCGCCTCGCGGCGCTGCTGACCGTCGTGCTGGCCGCCGTGGCGATGGGGCTGGCGGCCGACCGCTACGTGCGCCGCCATCTCGACGGCTGCGCCGTGCTGCGCTGCCTCGGCGCCACCGAGCGCCAACTGCTCGCGATCCACGGCGGCGAATTCGTCGTCTTCGGCCTCGCCGCGACGGCGCTCGGCTGCGTCGCCGGCTTCGCCGCGCAGTTCGGGCTGCAGGCGCTGCTCGCCGGCGTCGTGTCGCAGGCGCTGCCGGCGCCGGGCGCGCTGCCCTGGCTGCAAGGCTTCGCCGTCGGCGGCGTGCTCGTCGCCGCCTTCATCGCGCCGCCGCTGCTGCGCCTCAAGCGCGTCTCCACGCTGCGCGTGCTGCGCCGCGAGTGGGGCGGCAGCGAGCCGGCGTCGCTCGCGGCCTATGCGGCGGGTGTCGCGGCGCTCGCGCTGCTGATGTTCTGGGTCGCGGATGACGCCCGGCTCGGCGGCGTCGTGCTCGGCGGCTTCGCCGCGGCGATCCTGCTCTATGCGCTGCTGGCCCGCCTGATGCTCGCGCTGGCGAGCTGCGCGCGCGCCGGCGGCGGCTGGCGCTACGGCATCGCCAGCCTGTGGCGGCGCCTGCGCGCGACGCTGGTGCAGACCGTCGCGCTCGGCCTCGGCATCACGACGCTGCTGCTGCTGACGGTGGCGCGCGGCGACCTGCTCGACAGCTGGCGCTCGAAGGTGCCGCCCGACGCGCCCAACCGCTTCCTCATCAACGTCCAGCCCGAGCAGCGGCAGGCGGTCGCCGATTTCCTCGCCGCGCACGGCGTGGCGAATCCCGCCCTCGAGCCGATGGTGCGCGGCCGCCTGGTGGCGCGCAACGGCCAGCCGATCGGGCCGCAGACCTATGCCGAGGAGCGCGCGCAGCGCCTGGTGGAGCGCGAGTTCAACCTCTCGTGGAGCGCGCAGTTGCCGCCGGGCAACGCGGTCGTCGCCGGGCGCTGGCACGGCGGCGCGTCGGCGCCGCAGTTCTCGGTCGAGCAGGGCCTGGCGCAAACGCTCGGCCTCGAAGTCGGCGACGAGCTAACGTTCGACATCGCCGGCACGCGCATCGCCGCGCGCATCACCAGCCTGCGCCGCCTCGACTGGGATTCGATGCGCGTGAACTTCTTCGTCATCGCGCCGCCCGGCGTGCTCGAATCCTTCCCGGCGAGCTACATCACGAGCTTCCACCTGCCGCCGCATTCCAACGGCACCGTCGACGCGCTGGTGCGCGCGTTTCCGAACGTCACGGTGATCGACGTCGAGGCGCTGCTGCGGCAACTGAACGGCATCTTCGACCAGGTGGCGCGCGCGATCGGCGCGGTGTTCGGCTTCGCGCTGGCCGCCGGCGTCGTCGTGCTCGTCGCCGCGCTGCAGTCGGGACAGGACGAGCGCGCCGCCGACCTCGCGCTGATGCGCGCGCTGGGCGCGCGCAGCGCGCAGGTGCGGGCCGCCGTGCTGGCGGAATTCGCCGTCCTCGGCGGCATCGCCGGGCTGCTCGGCGGCTTCGGCGCGGCGGCGATTGCCTGGGCGCTGGCGCGCTTCGTGTTCCATCTCGCCTACCTGCCGTCGCCGAGCCTGCCGCTACTCGGGGCCGTGCTGGGTCTCGCCGCCGCGCTGCTGGTCGGCGGCCTGGGAACCTCGCGGATCAGGCGGCAGCCGCCGCTCGCCGCCTTGCGCGGCGAGTAGTCAGACCAGGCCTTCGAACGGCTGCACGGTGACGCTGTCGCCGGCGGCGACGTCGCCGCGCTCGCTCTCGAGCACGATGAAGCAATTGGCGTCGCACATCGAGCGCAGGATGCCAGATCCCTGCGCTCCCGTCGAACGCACCTGCCAGCCGCCGTCGCCGAAGCTCAGGATGCCGCGCAGGAATTCGGTGCGGCCCTTGCCCTTGCGCAGCGCCTCGCCGCAGCGCGCGGCGAAAGCGGGCGGCGGCGCGAGCGGTGCGACGCCGGCGATCTTCAGCAGGGCGGGGCGCACGAACTGGTAGAACGCCACCATCGTCGCGACCGGATTGCCCGGCAGGCCGAACAGGAAAGCCGGGCCGATGCGGCCGAAGGCCATCGGGCGGCCCGGCTTCATCGCGATCTTCCAGAAGGCGACGTCGCCGAGCTGCGCCATCAGCGTGCGGATGAAATCGGCTTCGCCCACCGAGACGCCGCCGCTGGTGATGACCGCGTCGGCGCCGGCGGAGGCCTCGCGCAGCGCCTTTTCCAGCGCGGCGGGATCGTCGCGCACGATGCCGAGGTCGCGCACTTCGCAGCCCAAGCGCGTCAGCATGCCCCACAGCGTGTAGCGGTTGCTGTCGTAGATCTCGCCGGACTTCGCCGCGGTGCCGATCGCCTGCACCTCGTCGCCGGTGGAGAAGATCGCCACGCGCACGGGGCGGCGCACGGCGACTTCGCCGAGGCCCAGCGAGGCGACGAGCCCGATCTCGGCCGGGCGCAGCAGCTTGCCCGCGGCCAGCGCGACGCCGCCGGCGCGCAGGTCCTCGCCGCGGCGGCGCGTGTTCTGGCCGGCCTTCTGTCCCGGCGGTATGACGGCGAAGCCGTCCTCGACTTTGACGGACTCCTGCACTGCGACGGTGTCCGCCGCGGCGGGCAGCATCGCGCCGGTCATGATGCGCACGCATTCGCCGGCGCCGACTGCGCCCGCGAAGGGACGTCCGGCGAAGGCGCTGCCCGCGATGCGCAGGCGCGTTGCGCCGTCGCCGCGTAGATCGGCGGCGCGCAGCGCATAGCCGTCCATCGCCGAATTGTCGTGAGCCGGGACGTCGATCGGCGAGATCACGTCCTCGGCCAGCACGCGGCCCAGCGCGTCGTGCAGTTCGCGGCGCTCGGCACCGGCTAGCGGCGCAACCTGGGAGAGGATCAGCGCACGCGCGTCATCGACGCCCAGCAGTTCGCGATCGCCGGTCTTGTCCGCCATGGTCATCCCCCGATGTAGGACATCTCGATCTTCTTCAGCGCGGCGGTCTGCGCGCCGCGGATTTCCGAGTAGCGGTCGTCGCGCGCCAGCCAGACGCCGCGGATCGCCTCGGCGATCTCCTCGTCGCCGCTGCCTTGGCGCAGCAGCGCGCGCAGGTCGTGGCCGCGCTGCGCGAATAGGCAGGTGTAGAGCGCCCCTTCGGTCGACAGGCGCACGCGCGTGCAGTCGCCGCAGAAGGCGTGGGTGACCGAGGAGATGACGCCGATCTCGCCGGCGCCGTCGCGGTAGCGCCAGCGCTCCGCCACTTCGCCGGGATAGGCCGCGGCGACCGGCTCGACGGGAAAGATTTCGTTGATTCGGCGAATGACCTCCGCCGACGGCACCACGTCCTCGAGGCGCCAGCCGTTGGTGACGCCGACGTCCATGTACTCGATGAAGCGCAGGATGTGCCCCGTGCCGCGGAAATATTCGGCCATCGGGATGATCTGCGCATCATTGACGCCGCGCTGCACCACCATGTTGATCTTGATCGGCGCGAGCCCCGCCGCCTGCGCCGCGGCGACGCCGTCGAGCACGCGCGCCACCGGGAAGCCGACGTCGTTCATGCGCTGGAAGGTCGCGTCGTCGAGCGCATCGAGGCTTACCGTGACGCGGGCGAGGCCGGCCGCCTTGAGCGCCTGGGCGCGCTGCGGCAGCACCGAGCCGTTGGTGTCAGCGTGACCTCCAGATCCGGAATGGCGGTGAGCAGGGCCACCAGGCGCTCGGTATCCCGCCGCAGCAGCGGCTCGCCGCCGGTGAGCCGGATCTTGCGCACGCCGAGCCCGGCGAAGATGCCGGCGAGCCGGGCGATCTCCTCGAACGTCAGCAGCTCGGCGCGCGGCAGGAAGGCGTAATCGCCGCCGAAGACCTCTTTCGGCATGCAATAGGTGCAGCGGAAATTGCAGCGGTCGGTGATCGAGATGCGCAGGTCGCGCAGCGCGCGCCCGCGCGCATCGACGAGAATTCTGTCAGTCATGTGCGCAGTATATCCGGCGGCCGGGGAACGGCTTTGGGCCGCGAATTCAACCGGAACTAGAAGGGGAATTCGCCCCATTTTTGCCCTTCAGGGCGGCGCGGTGGAAGCGCAGGATAAGGACTCGTTTCGTAGAGGAGGCCTTCGTGATCATCCAGTCCGTTGAACTCGTCGCGCTGCCCGACGCGCCCGCCTATCAGGAGAAGATCTACCGGGCGCACATGGATACCGGCGAGGATGTCGATCTGTTCCAGCAGCATTGGGATGTCTATCTGCCGCCCGAGTCCCTCGTCGGCTTGACCCTGGAGCAGGCCTGGCGCAAACGAACGGCGAAGATGCTCGCGGCGGCGACCGGCCAGCATTGAGCGGGCATGAAAAAGCCCGCCTGAAGCGGGCTTTGGCGCGTAACCGCGGTTGGCGGATTACTTCTTCTTGGCTGCCTTCTTGCCGGCGACGGCGGCCTTGAAGGCGGCGCCGGCGGAGAAACGGGGGACGGTGGTGGCGGCGATCTTGATGGTCGCGCCGGTCTTGGGATTCTTGCCGGTGCGCGCCGCGCGCTTGGCGGACTTGAAGGTGCCGAAACCGACGAGGGTGACGGAGTCGCCCTTGGATACGGCCTTCACGACGGCACCGATGGTGGCGGAGAGCGCCTTCTCGGCGGCGGCCTTGCTGAGGCCGGCTTCCTTGGCGGTGACTTCGACGAGCTCAGACTTATTCATGTACATCCTCCCGAGAGTTAGTGGGTCTGCAGGCTTGAAGCGCGCCCATTCTACGACAAGAATCTTTTGTCATGGACGCGCCGCAGCGCGAGCGGGCGGCACTCGCGGAGCACTCGCGGAGCCGTTTGGCTGATCGGCGCATCCCGGCTACAATAACGCCATGAACACGCAATCCCCTCCGCCCGATTCCGTTCCGCCCCAACCCCAGGCGCCCCAGCCGCAGGACCCGCGCCGGCGCTTGCGCGAGCTTCTCTCCATCCCGGAGCGCGACCGGACGGACGAGCAGTGGGACGAAATCGTCGAACTCGAGATCCAGACCGCGCCCGGCAACCGCATCACGCCGCTGCCCGGCGGCGGCGGCGGACACGGCGGCGGCGGCCGCCAGCCCCAGCAGCAGAAGAAGTCGCACTTCAAGGGGCAGGGCGGCCGGCAGAAGCCGCGCAAGCCCAACAATCCCGGCAACCAGTAAGACGCGTCCGCCCGCCCCGGCGGCTCGCCGGCGCTGCGCTACGCCTTGTTGAGCCGCTTGTGCGCGGCGCGGTTCTGCACCTTGCGGAAGTGTTCCTCGAGGCCGTGCTCCTGGTAGATCGCCAGCAGCGGCTGGAACGCCAGCCGCGCCTGCCTGCCCACCAGCATCTTCTCGATGGTCACGTCCGACATCTGGCGGTCGTCGAAGACCAGCGCGGCGCGCGTGATGTCGACCGCGGTCTGCACCGGGACGTCGGACAGCTCGGCGATGCTGCGCCGCAGCCGCTCGTAGCGCGGCGCCCCGTCCGTGCCTTCGAGCACCGCCAGCAGGCATTCGGCCTCGAGGCGCGCGGCCGGATCGAGCGCCGCGAGATCGACGGCCGCCATCGCCTGCAGCGCCGCCTTGGCGGCCTCGGCATCGTCGCCGGCCAGCGCGCAGCGCGCCAGGTTGAGATTGTCCTCGAGCGCGACGCCGGCGGCGCTGTCGTTCTCGATGACCTCCTGCATCAGCGCCGCGGCGGTCGCGGCGTCGCCGTTGTGGCGCGCGATGGTCGACAGCATCCGCTTGCGCGTCCAGTTGCGCGGCGCGCGTTCCGCCGCGCGCGCCAGCGTCTTCTGCGCCGCATCGTAGTCGCCGCCGTCGGCGCAGATGGCGGCCTTGAGGTCGTAGGCGTCGAAGTAGTTGGGCGACATGGCGATGACTTCGTCGACGGCGCTGCGCGCCTCTTCGAGCCGCTCCTGCCGGTGCAGCATGCGCGCGAGGCCGGCCTTCGCCCACGGGAAGGGGAAGGTCTCGATGATCGTCTCGTAGGCGCGCTGCGCATCGACGATGCGTCCCGCCTGCGCCAGAGTCTCGGCGCGGTAGCGCAGCACGTCGTAGCGATACGGCTTCGCCTGCTCCTGGCCGATCAGCCAGTCGAGCTCCTCGATCGCGTCGTCGTACTGCTCGAGCTCGCGCAACTCGTAGAAACTGCGGAACAGGTATTTCTTCTGCACCGCCTTGTCGAGCCGCAGGCTCAGGATCTCGGGACTGAACGGCTTGATGACGTAGTCGTCGGGCGTCAGCTCGACGGCCGAGACCACCTGCTCGTAGCTGCGCTCCGCCGTCACCATGAGGAACACCACGCGATCGGGCAGCATGCGGCCGCGGCGCAGTTCCTCGAGCAGCTGTTGTCCGGTGCGGCCCTCGCCGAGGATGTAGTCGCACAGGACGATGTCGGGCAGGTTGTTGCGGATGCGGAACATCGCGTCGCCGTAGCTCACCGCGACGTCGACATAGAAGCCGCCCATCGCGTGGATGCACATCTTCAGCGTCTTGCGCGACGGCTCCTGGTCCTCGACGACGAGGAAGCGCAGCTCCTTGTACGGAGCGCCGTTCTCGCCGGCGCCGAAGGCGGGCTCCGCCATCGCTAGGGCAGCGTCAGGCGGAAGCGGGCGCCGCCGCCGGGCAGGTTGGCCAGCTCGAGCCTTCCGCGCCGGCCGTTGCGCTCGTGCAGCGCGGCGAGCTTGCCGGCGAGGAAGAGGCCGATGCTGCCCGCCGGTTCTTCGCCGCCGAGCACTTGCGGCGGAAAGCCGGGGCCGTCGTCGGTGACGTCGATGCGCAGGCCGCCGGCATCGGCCGCCAGCTCGAGCGCGACTTCGGCGCGCGCGTGGCGCGAGGCGTTGAGCAGCGCATTGACGAGGCAGTCGGCGATGAGCTCGCGGTCCATGATCCAGACTTCGTCGGCGACCGCCCCGACCTTCAATGCCGCCGTTCCACGCCATTCGGAACCGGCGCGCAGGCGCACGTACTCGGCGAGATCGCGCAGCGGCGTCGGCAGCAGCACCACGGGATTCTCGTGGCGGATCAACCGGTAGGCCGAGAGGATCTGCGTCAGCCGGTCCGCCGAGCGCTCGACGGCGACATAGGCTTCGTCCAGCAGTTCGGCAGTCTCGCTGGCGGACGCCGGCGCGCGGCGCACGGCGTCGATGCGGCTCAGCGCATCGAACAGCGTGTTCTTGGTGTCATGGACGCCCGACGCGAGCACGTCGATGAAGCTGGCATTGGAAGGTCCGGCGGTGGAAGTCATGGCGCGTGCTTGTTCGGGGTTGTCGGGCGCGTCTATCGAGGCTTCGCTTGGCGGGCCAAGTCTACCGGCAATGCACGCGGCGCGCCATATTGCGCCGCCGCGGCGGCCCGCTTCAGCCGCCCGTCAGGGCATTTCGCCGGCGGTGCGATCGAGCCGCCGCGCCAGCATCCGCTCGAGTTCCGCGAGGTTCAGCGGCTTGGTCAGGAAGTCGTCCATGCCCGCGGCGAGGCAGCGCTCGCGGTCCTCCTCGAAGACTCCGGCGGTCAGGGCGACGATCGGAATGCCGGCGCGGCCGTTGTCGCGCTCCCAGGCGCGGATCGCGCGCGTCGCGGCGTAGCCGTCCATCACCGGCATCTGGCAGTCCATCAGGACGAGATCGAAGCGGTCGCCGCGCACGATCGCATCCACCGCGAGCCTGCCGTTCTCGACGTATTCGATCTGCCGTCCCGGCTTGTTCAGCATGGCGCCGACGACCTTGCGGTTGAGCAGGTTGTCCTCGACCACCAGCACGCGCTTGAGCGGGCTTGCGGCAGGCGCCGCGTCGCCGTCCGGCGCGGCGGCCTCGCCGGAATCGCCGGCGCGCGGCGCCAGCACC
>DAIDAU010000088.1 GCA_027310465.1 Rhodocyclaceae bacterium | reverse complement strand
GGCCAGGCGCTCGAAGGCGATGTCCTGGCGGCAGTCGCTGCAGATCCCGTATGAGCCGTCCTTGATGCGGGCGCGCGCCGCGTCGATGTCGCGGAGCTGGCCGATGTGGCGGTCGATGGCCGCGAGGTTGAGGCTGGCGAGCAGATCGGCGATCGAGGCGTCGCCGGGATCCGTCGGGTCGCGATTGACCAGCTCGGCATACTGCTGGCTGTCGGTCGCCTCGAGTTCGTTGCGCACCTCCTCGAGCAGCAGCCGGTAGTCGTCGTCGAGTTCTCGTTGCAGTTTCGTGAACTGCTGGCGGGTCAGGGGCACGGCGCACCTCCGTAGCATCGGACAATGAGACTTCGAGCGGCGTTTGCGCGAGTGGTTCGCCGGCCGCCGTCTCGTTGACCGCGCTGCTCGTTATCCCTACCTGCTTTGAGGTTTGAGGCCGGGAGTCCGCCTTTCCCAGATTCATGCAATACCCATATCGGTATTCGAACCGCAGTACGATATGGCGCTCCGGCGCCAGGGCAATGACTATGGCTTTGGCCGGATTGCATTTCCGCGGGCCTTCGTCCATGATCTGCGCCGCATCTTCTCACCGCGCCCAGACCACGCCAGGAGACCGAGATGAACCTCGCCACCATCATGCATGACGATTCGAGCGTCATCAAACTTCCCGCCCGCTTCGATTTCCAGCTCATGCAGGACTTCCGCGCCGCCGTAGACGGCATCATCGATCAAAGCCCCTGCCGCCGCATCGTCATCGACTTCGCGTCCACGGAATACCTGGACAGCGCGGCCCTGGGCATGCTGCTCGTCCTGCGCGACCGTGCGCGCGGCAGCGGCAAGGCCGTCATCCTGGCGAAGGCCAGGGGTGCCGTGAAGGACGTGCTGGAGATCGCGAACTTCGGCAAGCTGTTCGCGTTTCACTGAACGGCAGAAGACCCAGGCGGACGCGCCTGCTCCGCCTGGCGCTACTTCGATCCCGATGCTTTGACATCGATCACCCTTCTTCCGGAAACAAATGCCGGCCGGCCGCCGGGATCGTCGGCGATCACGAAAACCGTCGCGTTGCCCGTCACGATGCGAACGGCAAGGTCAAGTGGAAAGTCGCGCCGGGGCCTGCGGCCGGGTCAGCCCAGAGTTGTCCGCCGTGCGCCTCGATGAGCGCACGGCTGATTGCCAGCCCTAGCCCGATGCCCTGCGGCTTGGTAGTGAAGAAGGGTTCGAAGATGCGATCAACCGTCGCCGCATCCAGGCCGGGACCGCTGTCCTGCACCGTTACCTGGGCCAAGTGCCGCTCTGCTGCCGTCTTCACCCTGATGATGATCGCGGCCTCCGCTACGCCGGCGCTGCGCATCGCCTGGACGCCGTTATGCAATAGATTGACCAGAACCTTCTGAACATGGAGCTGGTTGGCCACGACCGGCCGCAACTCCGGCTCCAACTCGACGACTGCGTGGAAACCGCCATAGCCGCCATTTTCGGCAATGATCAAAGCGTCGCGAACCAGTTGGTTGAGATCGAGTGGTTCCGCCCCGGCGTCGCCCTTGTGGAGGAAGTCGAGCAGTTCATGCAGCTTTTGTCCAGCGCGATGCGCCTGCTCGACGGAGCCTTCGAGCGAACGGGTCAATTTGTCCGAAGGGCCGCCGCCAGAGCGCAATAGACGCAGCGCCGCCTCGCTGTAGGCCGAGACCGAAACCAGCGGCTGATTGAGTTCGTGCGCGATGGCTGCGGCAGTTTGCGCTGCCACTTGCTGGTTGACGAGCAGCTCCATTTCACTGCGCTGCTCTCGCAGTTGCTGTTCCAGCTGCTTCTGCGCAGTGACGTCCTTCATCGTGCCGATGAAGCGCACCGGACGTCCGTCTTCGGAAAAGACCTGTCCGATCGCCCTGACATGGCGCACCTTGCCGTCGGTGCGGCTGACGACGCGGTACTCGATCTCATACGTCCCGTCGCTGCGGGGGTCGAGAGAGCGATCTATCGCGGCCTGCACCTTCGCCTGGTCGTCGGGATGCAGACCTGCCATGAAAGTGTCGAAAGTGACGGGATCGTCCAGTCCGACGCCCCAGAGTTCGCGCGCACGCGAATCCCATTCAAGCCGGCCGCTGGCGACGTCGCGGTCGAAGATGCCAAGGCCGGTCGCCATCTGCGCCAGCCGCAGGCGATTCTCACTGGTCCGCAGCTTGGCGATGGTTTGCTTGAGTTCGGTGATGTCGGTCTTGACGGCGACGTAATGGGTCACCCGTCCGTCGGGCTGCCGCAAGGGCGAGATGGTGGCGGTTTCGAGGTACTCCGTGCCGTCCTTGCGTCGATTGACGAACTCGCCGCGCCAAACCTTGCCTGCGCCTAGCGTTGCCCAAAGCTCGGTATAGGTCTGCGGAGGCGTACGGCCGGATTGGAGCAGGCGCGGATTCCGGCCCAACACTTCTGCCTCCGAATATCCGGAAACAAGCGTGAACGCGGGATTGACGTACTCGATGCGCCCGGCAAGATCCGTGATGACGATGCTATCCGGACTCTGTGCAACGGCTAGCCCATGCTTGCGCAGATCGTCCTGGGCCCGCGTACGTTCCGTAACGTCCATCAGCGCGACGCGAAGCATCGTCGTTCCGTCGGCGGACGTGACGCGCAGACAATCGATACGCCCTTGCGCGATTCGCCCGGCGGCCGGCGCAAACGTCACTTCAGAGGTCACCTTGTGGTCGACGTCCAGGGCGTCCAACTGTTGTTGCCGCCAATGGCTGAGGGTGTCGGCGGCAAGAAACGACTCGAAACTGCGCTCGAGCAATTCCTCCCGCGTCACAGCAAGCAGCGCGGTGGCGGTTAGATTGGCTTCCGCGATGGCGCCCGCGACAGTCAGGGTCAGATAACCGACCGGAGCGAAGTCGTAGAGGTCAATGTAGCGATTGCGGGATTCCTCGAGCGCCAGTTGGGTTCGCCGCAGTTCCTCGTTCTGCATCTGCAGTTCAGCTTGATGCACCTGGAGTTCATGCAGCAGGGCTTCGGCGGAATGTCCCGTGTCCTCGGTCCCGGAATGAGGGCTGTGCTTCGGTCCGTCAGGAGGACAGTGGCGTGAAGTGTTCATAAGGGTCATTCGCCCCACGCCCCCACGCTATGACATCCATCCGGTTGAGTCAATGAAACCGGTATAGGGGCGAGCCCTTACGTGTTCACGCTGATGTTCTCGTTCGGTCATACCCCGTAGCATCTAGCCACATCAACAGCCTCTATCGTGCCAATACCCGAAGGAGAAGCCAATGAAATCGAAGCCGAAGAGCCGCAGCATCAGCGGAATGTTGGAGCCACGCGCCGTCGTGGATTGCGGCCCGGCTTCGGGCGAGACCGGGCGCCTTGATCGTATCGCGGTCGCCGCCTACTACAAGGCCGAAGCGAGGGGGTTCGCTCCCGGAGGAGAGGTCGATGATTGGCTGGATGCGGAAACGGAGTACGACGCCGCGCAGGAGCGCTGAATATGGGATTGGCCCGGCGAAAGGACATCGCCTCTCGGCATGCAGGCGCGGACTGCAGCATCCGTGAGCCACTGGCCGCGTTGCTTCTCGACGAGCGCGGAAGGATCGTTGATTGCGACGATGGCGTTGGAAGGATGTTCGGCTACGAACATCGCGAGTTGCTTTCTCGCCATATTTCCCGGTTGCTGCCCCAACTCGGAATCGACCGGCTGATCAAGAACGACGAAATCAATCCGATGATGCGATTCCGCTTTCGTATCGGTGCCAGATTCGTCGCCCAGCGCAAGGACGGCAGCACGTTTCAGCCGGCCTTGTGTCTCGTCAACCTTGGCGAGCCTGGGCAGCCGAGGCTGAGGCTCATCGTGCGCCATGGGTGACGATAATTTCTCGGAAGGCGTCGAGAGCCTCGACCTTCCCGAAGCGGCCCAAGTCGAAGCCGATGCCGACTTCCTCAACGATGTGACCGCCCTCTATTTGAACGAGATTGGCGCCAAGTCACTGCTGGATGCTGCGGAAGAGCTGCGCCTGTCGCGGGCCACTCGTGCCGGCGATTTCGAGGCGCGTCAACGCATGATCGAGGCCAATCTCCGTCTGGTCGTCAGCGTCGCCAAGCATTACCAGAATCGCGGCCTGCTGCTCGACGATCTCATCGAAGAAGGCAACTTGGGACTGATGCACGCCCTGGAAAAGTTCGACCCCGAGCGCGGCTTCCGCTTTTCTACCTACGCGACATGGTGGATTCGGCAGAACATCGAGCGCGCGATCATGAATCAATCGCGCACCATCAGGCTGCCGGTCCACGTCGTGAAGGAGCTCAACGGCATCCTGCGTGCGCTGCGCAAGCTTGAGGTGAAGGACGAAAATCATCGCAACAGGGACGTCGTCGCCGTCGCCGGCATGCTGGGAAGGCGAGTCGATGACGTGCGCCGGGTACTGGGGTTCAACGAGCGCACCGTATCGCTGGATGCGCCCCTGAACGTCGACCTGGACCTTACTGTGGGGGATACCGTCGCTGACGAAGGCTTCGTGGACCCCGAGCTTCAACTGGAAAATGCCGAAATCGAGCACCGCGTGGCTCGCTGCATCTCGCAGCTGCCCAGCAAGCAGCGAATGGTGATTGAGCGTCGCTTCGGACTAAACGGCCTTGAAGCCAGCACGCTGGAAGCCATTGCTGACGAACTGGGCGTGACACGAGAACGCGTGCGGCAAATACAGATCGAGACACTGGGGCTGATCCAGCGAAAGATGGCCATGCTGGGTGTCGAACGGGACCCTTTGCCATCGCCATCCTAAACGAGTCGCTGTTGAAATCCATTTAAGCCACGTCAGATAACCGCGAGCGTGAGTCGCCGACGAAGGAAGGGCGCTCGGCAACTCGGCGCCATCACTATCGGTGATGATCGGCTCCTTCCGGGAAACGGAATTTCACTGGCCGCTATTCGGCGTGCATCCGACGCAAGCCTCCGTCCTAATCGCCTCTACCGGTTAACTGGAAGGCCGCCCAGAAGAACGGCTGCGGGAAGCTCGCGCGTGTCGTCACTTGTGCCCGGCGCAACGCTTCTTCCTTGTCCATGGTCGCCAGGTTTCGGTAAAAGGTTTCCATCAGCATTGCGGTGGCCTTGTCGTCGACGCTCCAGAGGCTGGCAACGATCGAGCGGGCGCCAGCGTAGAAGAAGCCACGCGTGAGCCCTACCACGTCGTCGCCGTTGGCGACCTTGCCTAATCCCGTCTCGCAGGCCGACAGTGTCACGAGATCGGCGTTCAGGTTCATCGAGTAGAGTTCGCCGACAGTCAGCATATCGTCACCGCCACCGTCCTTCGCCAGGTGCAGACCTGAGGCGAGCGGCTGGTCAGCATTGAACTCGCCGTGCGTGGCGAAATGGATGCGAGCGAAGGTTCCTTCGGTTGTCTTGAAATTGCTCTTCGACGCTTCCTTGCGCAACAGAACCCGAGACCCGGGAAAGATACTGGCCACGTTTTTTGCTTCTTCCGCCGCGAAACGCAGATCGTAGCGGGGGTCGCCGAGGTCGGGGTCGCCTATGGCCAGCAACGGCGCCCGACCGCTCGGGGAGGCTGCCCGCAGAAACTTGAGCACCGAGGCGCTGGGCAGGAATCGCAGCGCATATCGATCGGCAAGTAAGCCCCCGTCTGATGCGACCAGAGCGGCGAACGGCAGATAGTGCAATGCGCCGTGCGGCACGAGGATGACCTTGGTGGTCATGATCTGGCTGGCAACCGGTTGCCAGAGTTCAGCGTAGAGCGCCTGCGCCGGTACTCGCCAGGCATTGCCGTCGACTTGTTGGATTGTCGTGCGCAAGTCCCGCACGCGCTGTTCCAGCCCGTCAGCGTCGAGCTTGACAGCCTGCAGCTTCTGGCGGTCGAGCACGAAGGCGAAGAGGTCCTTGCCCTGGCCGTAATACTCGATCAGGGTTTCGTCTGCGCCGACCAGGCTCTTGAGTTCGTCGGAAGGCACCGCGCTGACAGTGACTAGGGTGGCAAGCTCCGGCGCCGCCTGCTGGATTTGGGTGCGCATCAGTGCGAGGTTCCGAACACCGCTCAGAGCAGTTTCTTCGGTTTGAGCGGTCTGATCCTGGCCCTGTGCAGCCAGATCGGCAGCGTCTAGCTGCGCCAACGCCTGTTTGGTCTTCTCGCGATCAGCACCTGCGACGGCAAAGTCGTCCTTCTTCGCCGCGAGCATGTCAACAAGAGCGCGCGACTTGGAGCGTTCGACGTATCCGAACGCCTCGGCGGCGCGCCCCTGATCGACGAGCAGACCAATCAGGCGGCCATAGACGGCCTGCTTGTCACCCACGAAGCCTATTTTGCTTGCTTCCGTATTGATAGTCGAACGCTGCTTCTCGATGACGTCAATTGCCTGCTCCCAATACCGGATTGCAGCCGGACGGTCGTTCTCCAATTTGGCAAGTCGGCCGCGCTCGAAGAGCGTCATCCAGTAGAGGTCTCCCATGTCCTTTGCGCGGGGGGAACCCAACACCTCATCGAGGGCGGCCTTCGCATCCTCGATCTTGCCTGTTTCCACAAGAGCCTTACCGAGCATCAGGCGACGCGGGAGTTCATAGATGGTGTTGAAGCTGTCGCCCTTCGCACCCCATCCTCGCAACACATCGGCGAGACCGCCAGTTATCGTGCTTCTCCGAAACGCACCCAACTCAGCGATGGCCTTGTCGTATTGCCCAAGTGCCATATAAGCGCGCCCGAGCCCATTGCTCTTCAGCGTTTCCCACATGCCGCTACCGCCGAACGGCATTTCCACGTTCTCGAGCGTCTCCAAAAACTGTTTCGCCTGTTCGAGGTCACCGGCTTGAGCTGCCGCAATGACCATGGTTGGCAATATCGCAAGTTTCAACTTGACGGGCGGGAAAGGCGGCGAATAGGAGAAGGAGCTTTTGGGAACCGCCGCCAGGGCCCTCTGGCCCTCGGCGATGGCTTCCCGGTAGGTTCCGAAGTCAACCAGCGCGTCGGCTCGAAGCGCGCCGAGCAACGGTCTCGCGTCGCCGGCGGCGTTGTACCGGAGGGTGTTTAACGGCCGTATTCCCGTATCCCCCTGCCGAATGCGCTGATCGAGCTTCGTCAGGCAGTCGAAGAGCGGCCCGTACTGCTTTAATCGCCCGTAGGACAAGCACAGATAGGAGAGTGCCGTAGCGTCTGCTTCGGCGCCAGCAGCAAGCCTCCGCTGTATGTAATCCCTGAGGTCCTGATATCGACCGGCCTGCTCCATGCGATCGATGTCGCCATCGATCCTGGAGTTCAAGAATTCCTGATGAGGTTGCGCCGCAGCGCTTCCCGGCATCAGAGCTGCAACGCAAACGACCGTCAGCGCTCGCGCGACAAGACTCATGGTCATCCAGGTCCATAAGGGAAGGAAGATTGCATTCTACGGAATCTACCCAATGGTTCCGACGATCGACAGCGCCACGGCCTCGGCCGCCTTGATGCCGTCGACGCCCGCCGACAGGATGCCGCCGGCGTAGCCGGCGCCTTCGCCGGCGGGATAGAGGCCGCGCGTGTTCATGCTCTGGAAATCCTCGCCGCGCCTGATGCGGATCGGTGATGAGGTGCGCGTCTCGACGCCGGTCATCACCGCATCCGCCATGGCGTAGCCGTGGATCTGCTTGTCGAACGCGGGCAGCGCCTCGCGCAGCGCGGCGACGACGAAGGGCGGCAGGCAGAGCGAAAGGTCGGTCCAGCGCACGCCTGGCTTGTAGGACGGATCGACGGGACCCGGCGCCGTCGAAGGCCGGCCGGCGAGGAAGTCGCCGACGCGCTGCGCCGGCGCCGCGTAATCGCCGCCGCCGGCCTCGAAGGCTTTCGATTCCCAGCGGCGCTGGAATTCGATGCCGGCGAGCGGGTGGCCGGGATAATCGGCCTCGGGGCTGACGTCGACGACGAGGCCGCTGTTGGCGTTGCGCTCGTTGCGCGAATACTGGCTCATGCCGTTGGTGACGACGCGCCCGACTTCCGAGGTGGCGGCGACCACGGTGCCGCCGGGGCACATGCAGAAGCTGTAGGCGGCGCGGCCGTTGGCGCAGTGGTGGACGAGCTTGTAGTCGGCCGCGCCGAGCAGCGGATGGCCGGCGAACTTGCCGAAGCGCGCGCGATCGATCAGCGACTGCGGATGCTCGATGCGCACGCCGATCGAGAACGGCTTCGCCTCGATGAAGACGCCGCGGTCGAACAGCATCCGGAAGGTGTCGCGGGCGCTGTGGCCGACAGCGAGCACGACGTGATCGGCGGCGATGCGCTCGCCGTCCGCCAGCCGGATGCCGCGCACCTGTCCCTGGCCGTCGGCGCCGCGCTCGATCTCGACGTCGTCGACTCTGGCGCCGAAGCGGATCTCGCCGCCGAGGCCGACGATGGTCGCGCGCATGTGCTCGACCATGCCCACGAGGCGGAACGTGCCGATGTGCGGCTTGCTGACGTAGAGGATCTCCGGCGGCGCGCCCGCCTTGACGAATTCCTCGAGCACCTTGCGGCCGCGGTATTGCGGGTCCTTGATCTGGCTGTGCAGCTTGCCGTCGGAGAAGGTGCCCGCGCCCCCTTCGCCGAACTGCACGTTCGACTCGGGATCGAGCTTGCCCTGGCGCCACAGGCCCCAGGTGTCCTTGGTGCGCTCGCGCACCGCCTTGCCGCGCTCGAGGATGATCGGCTTGAAGCCCATCTGCGCCAGCACCAGGCCGGCGAACAGGCCGCAGGGGCCGGTGCCGATGACCACCGGGCGCGACGGCGGATCGGCCGGGGCCCGCGCGACGAAGCGGTAGCGCATGTCGGGCGACGGGCCGATGCGGCGATCGCCGCGCAGGCGCTCGAGCACGGCCGCTTCGTCGCGCACCTCGACGTCGAGCGCGTAGACGAGCACGATCCGCGACTTGTTGCGCGCGTCGTAGCCGCGGCGGAAGATCGCGAGCTCGCGCAGATCCCGGTCGGCTAGCCCCAGCCGCTTGCACGCGGCCGCGCGCAGGGCCTCCGGCGGATGGTCGAGCGGCAGCTTGAGTTCGGTGATTCTCAGCATGGGAGCGCGGACGGTTCAGCCGCCGAAGCGGCGCAGGCCGTCGAGGTCGCGGATGGTGATGCCGCCGTATTCGATGCTGAGGAAGCCCGCATCCTCGAGCACCTTCAGCGAGCGATTGACGCGCTGGCGCGAGACGCCGGCGAGATAGCCGATCTCCTCCTGCGACACCGCGAGCTGCGGGCCGAGGCCGGGGTAGAGGATGGGATTGAACAGGCCGGCGAGGCAGCGCGCCACGCGCGTGTCGGTGTCGAGCAGCCGCTCCGATTCGAGCAGGCCGATGAACTGGCCGAGGCGCTCGTTGATCTGCATCAACAGGAAGCGGTTGAACGGGATGCTGTGGTCGAGCAGCCAGAGAAAAGTCTCGCGACGCATGCAGGCGACGCGCGTGTCGCGCAGCGCGATGACGTCGTAGCGGCGCGGCTCGTCCTTGAGCACCGAGCCTTCGCCGAACCAGCCGCCGGCCGGAATGCCGGTGTAGGTGGCGGTCTTGCCGCTGACCCAGTCCGACGACATCTTGGCCAGGCCGTGGATGATGCCGAGCCAGCAATCGACCGGCTCGCCCTTGCGGCAGATGAAGCCGCCGGCCGGAACGCGGCGCTCGAAGACGCCCTTCTCGACGCGTTCGGATTCTTCGGAAGTGAGCCCCGCGGCCCAGCGCGAGGAACGCAGCGCTTGTGCCAGTGTGGGCGATTTTTTGTCGGGATTGTCTGCCACATGACAATTATAGGGGCAGGGGCGCCTTAGACTGGCCGTAAGCCAAAGGAAAGAAGGCCGGCGCTACAATGCCTCGGCCGGCACCACCGACAGACCGCCGGAGAAGGCGGCAGGCAGGACAAGAGGAGATTCATCGATGTTGGCAACGCCCGAGGGCGGCGCGCTCGATACGTTCCCGCGCCTGTTGATGCACCACGCCAGCGTGCGCGGCGATCGCCCCGCCGTGCGCGAGAAGGACCTCGGCATCTGGCAGACCTGGAACTGGGCCGAGGTCGCGGAGCAGACCCAGGCGCTCGCCTGCGGTCTCGCGCAGCTCGGCTTCAAGCGCGGCGACCGGCTGGCCATCGTCGGCGACAACCGCCCGCGGCTCTACGGCGCCATGCTGGCGGCCCAGATGCTCGGCGGCATTCCGGTTCCCATGTACCAGGACGCGATCGCCGCGGAGATGGTGTTCGTGCTGCAGGACGCCGGCGTCCACATCGCCATCGCCGAGGACCAGGAACAGGTCGACAAGCTGCTCGAGATCAAGGACCAGTGCCCGCAGCTGCAGCACATCCTCTACGACGATCCGCGCGGCATGCGGCATTACTCGCAGCCCTTCCTGCACAGCTGCGACGAGGTCGTGGCGATGGGCCGCATCCACAACCGCAACCATCCCGACTTCATCGTCGAGGAGATCGCCAAGGCCTCGGCCTCCGACGTCTCGGTGATGCTTTACACCTCGGGCACCACCGGCAAGCCGAAGGGCGTCTGCCAGACGCACCGCGCGTTCATCGCCGCGGGCGAAGGCGGCGTCGCCATCGATCGGCACAGCGAGAAGGACGAAGTGCTCTCCTACCTACCGATGGCCTGGGTGGGCGACCACCTGTTCTCGTTCGCGCAGTCCATCGTCGCCGGCATGACGATCAATTGCCCCGAATCCGGCGATACGGTCATGACCGACATGCGCGAGATCGGCCCGACCTACTACTTCGCGCCGCCGCGCGTCTTCGAGAACCTGCTGACCCAGGTGTTGATCCGCATGGAGGACGCCGGGACGATCAAGCGCAAGATGTTCAACTACTTCATGGATGTGGCGAAGCGCTGCGGCGCCGAGATCCTCGACGGCAAGCCGGTCGCGAGCAAGGACAAGCTGCTCTACGCGCTCGGCAACCTGTTGGTGTATGGGCCGCTGCGCAACGTGCTGGGCCTCTCGCGCATCCGCGTCGCCTACACGGCGGGCGCGGCCATCGGGCCGGACCTGTTCCGCTTCTACCGCTCGATCGGCATCAACCTCAAGCAGCTCTACGGCCAGACGGAGACTTGTGCGTTCATCTGCGTCCAGCCGGATAACGAGGTGAAGTTCGATACGGTCGGCAAGCCGACGCCGGGCGTCGAGATCAAGATTGCGGACAACGGCGAGATCCTCGTCAAGGGCCCGACGCTGATGAAGGAGTACTACAACCGGCCGGACGCCACGGCCGAGTCGATCAACGCCGACGGCTACTTCATGACCGGCGACGCCGGCTTCATCGACGCCGACGGCCATCTGAAGATCATCGACCGCGCCAAGGACGTCGGCAAGCTGTCCGGCGGCGCCATGTTCGCGCCCAACTACATCGAGAACAAGCTCAAGTTCTTCCCGCACATCAAGGAAGCCGTCTGCTTCGGCCACGACCGCGACACGGTGTGCGCCTTCATCAACATCGACATGGGCGCGGTCGGCAACTGGGCCGAGCGGCGCAACATCGCCTACTCCGGCTACACCGATCTCGCCGCCAAGCCGCAGGTGATCGACTTGGTGCGCGAATGCGTCGAGCAGGTGAACGCCGAACTGGCGGGCGACGAGATGACCGCCGAGACGCAG
Source organism: Rhodocyclaceae bacterium (assembly GCA_027310465.1). Classification (GTDB taxonomy): domain Bacteria; phylum Pseudomonadota; class Gammaproteobacteria; order Burkholderiales; family Rhodocyclaceae; genus Nitricoxidireducens. Next base: position 1,091 of record DAIDAU010000088.1, on the reverse strand, counting down.
GTCCATCGCTTCCTGGTGCTGCACAAGGAGCTCGACCCCGACGACGACGAGCTCACGCGCACGCGGAAGGTCCGCCGCGGCTTCATCGCGCAAAAGTATGCGGTGCTGATCGACGCGCTCTACGGCGGCAAGACCAGCCAGTTCATCGAGACCGAGGTCAAGTTCGAGGACGGCCGCTGCGGCAAGGTCGCGGCGGACCTGGCGATCAAGGAAGCGAAGACGTTCTCCGCCGCCGCCGCGAAGAGGGCTGCGTGATGGCGCGCGAGATCGGCGACGTCGTCCTCGACCTGCGCGGCATCTCGCTGCGCTTCGGCGGCGTCAAGGCGCTGACCGACATCTCCTTCGACGTGCGCGAGCACGAGATCCGCGCCATCATCGGCCCGAACGGGGCGGGCAAGAGCTCGATGCTCAACGTCATCAACGGCGTCTACCGCCCGCAGGAAGGCGAGATCGTCTTCCACGGCGAGCGCCGCCGCGACATGGATACTCACGCGGCCGCCGAGGCCGGCATCGCGCGCACCTTCCAGAACATCGCCCTGTTCAAGGGCATGAGCGTGCTCGACAACCTGATGACCGGGCGCAACCTGATGATGAAGTGCAATTTCCTCGAGCATGCGTTCTGGTGGGGGCGCGCGCGCAGCGAGGAGTTGGCGCACCGCGCCAAGGTGGAGGAGGTGATCGACTTCCTCGAGATCGAGCACATCCGCAAGACGCCGGTGGGGCGCCTGCCCTACGGCCTGCAGAAGCGCGTCGAGCTCGGCCGCGCCCTGGCCGCCGAGCCGAAGATGCTGCTGCTCGACGAGCCGATGGCCGGCATGAACGTCGAGGAGAAGCAGGACATGTGCCGCTTCATCCTCGACGTGAACGACCAGTTCGGCACCACCATCGTGCTGATCGAGCACGACATGGGCGTGGTGATGGACCTCTCGGACCGCGTGGTCGTGCTCGACTACGGCAAGAAGATCGGCGACGGTACGCCCGACGAGGTGCGCGCCAACAAGGCCGTCATCGACGCCTATCTCGGCGTGAGTCACTGAAGGTCGACGCATGAAGCGAAACGCCAACCTCATCATACTCGCCGTGGCCCTGCT
>DAIDAU010000086.1 GCA_027310465.1 Rhodocyclaceae bacterium | reverse complement strand
GACCGGCGCGCTGCCGTTGAACGTGTTGCCGGGGCCGGTGAACCAGTTCTGCGCGAGGACGCCGAAGTTGGCGTACTTGCGGTCGAACAGGTTGGCGACGCGGACGAAGACTTCGGTGCCCTTGGCGACGGCGTAGCGGCCGTCGAGATTGACCACCGTATAGCCCGGCACCTGGCCGTGCACGTCCTGATTGTTCTCGTCGCCGCGGGCGAAGACGCCGCCGCTGGCGATGATGTTCGTGCCGAGGCTGGCGTGCTCGCCGAAGTCGTACTGGAGGCGCAGCTTCAGGCTCTGGCGGGGGATGCCGGGTATGCGACTGCCGGGCTGCACCTGGATGTCGCCGCCGGCATCCGCGCTGGAGTTGCTTGGCGAACTGACGGCGAACGGCGATTGGAAGGTAGCGTCGACGTAGCTGTAGCGCGCCGTGGCGGAGAAGCTGCCCCATTGGTTGCCCAGCGACAGTTCCAGACCCTGGCGCCGTGTGTTGCCGATGTTCTGGAAGAAGCCGGCATTGGTCCCGCCGCGTGAGGCGACGAACTGGATGTCGTCGTTCAACTGCGTCCGATAGACGGTGGCGCTCCACGAGCCGCTCTTGCTGAACGTGCCGCGCAGGCCGCCCTCCGCCGTCTTCGACAGCACCATCTTCAGGGCCGGGTCGGACACGAAGTCGTTGGGCAGTTTGCACGGTGCGTTGGGATCGGCGCAGGCGAGTTCGATCGGCGTCGGCGCGCGCGACCCCTCGTTGTAGGCGGCGTAGGCGGTCAGCCGCGGGTTCGGGTTGAAATTGACGCCGAGGGCGGAATTGAAGCGGGAGAAGCGGTGGTCGCCGTTGAGGGCCGGCGCGGTTCCCGACCGGTCCTCGATCCTGGCGCGCGCCGCGTTGTAGCGGCCGGAGGCGGTCAGGGTCCAGCGCGGGGCGAGCTTCAGCGAGTCGGTGAAGAACACGCCGTAGTAGGCGTTGCGGGTCTGCGCATCGGTCAGCCGCGTAAAGCCGGAAATTCCCACCGTGCCGCGGTCGGCGGTGAAGGCCGCGTTCTGCTGGTCCTGGGCGAAGCCTGCCTTGCCGAAGTCGCCGCTGGTGCCGAGCGTGAATTGGTTGTCGCGCCCGGCGAGCCTGCCCAGCCAGGTGAGCTGAACCCCGAGGCCGTAGCCGTCCTGGTCGATGACCGAACGCGTATTGGTGGCCTGCAAGGGGTTGGCGATCGGATCGAAGTCGCTATTGACGTTGCTGCCGAAGTTCGAGTTCTTGAATTTCCGGTAGTAGGCGTTGCCGCCGAGGATCAGGCTGTCGGAAAGGAAACGGCTGCCCTTGAGGGCGAGGAAGCCCAGTTCGTTCTGGTTGACATCGGGCCAGGTGTAGGGTTGCCGGATATCCCTGCGAAAAAATGACGACGGTATGCTCTGGGTGCCCTCCAGCGTGTTGTCCGCCAGCGTCAGAGTCAGGTCGAGATCGGTCTTCTCGTCCTGCCAGCCTTCCTTGCCGAAGAACTGCCGCACGCTGCTCGGATTGTGGGCGGCCCAGCCGCGATCGTCCAGGGCATTGCCGGTGACGAAATAGTCGGCGTTCCCATCCTTGCCGCCGACCTCGAACTCGGCGCCCCTGCGGCCGAAGGAACCGCCCTGAGCCTCGATCGCCGCACCCGGATATTGGCTGCCGCTCTTGGTATAGAGGCTCAACGCGCCGCCCAGCGTATTGAGACCGAAGGCGGGGTTGGAGCCCGGAATCAGCTGGATGCTGGAGATTGCCGACTGGGGGATCAGGTCCCAGTTGACCACGTCGCCGAAGGGTTCGTTGATGCGCACGCCGTCCTGGAACACCGACAGCCCCTGCGGCGTACCCAGGACGGGAGAGGCCGTGAATCCTCGGAAATTCACGTCCGACTGCAAGGGATTGCCTTGAGTCGAGTTGGTGGTGACGCTGGTGGGGTTCTGCTCGAGGTAGTCGCCGAGGTTCGTCTGCCGCTGCCGGCCGATCTCGCTGCCGGTGTAGATCTGCACGTTTGCGGGCACCTCGCCGATCGGCGTTCCCAGTCCGGGCAGCGGGCTGGTGCCGACGACCTCGATCGTCGGAGCTTCCAGCGCCTCCGTCGGGTTTTCCGCGGCGGCGAGCGGCACGTGCAGGCCGGCGGCGAGAGCGCCCAAGGCAAGGGCACGGACGACCGCTACCGTCAAGGCGGATTCCCTTTCGTCAGCACGGAGGTGTCAGGCTTCCACCAGCCCGCTGCGCACCGCCAGCAGCGCCATCTCCGCCGCGTTATGCAGGTTGAGCTTCTGCTTGATGTGGTAGAGGTGGGTGCCGATGGTGCTCGGGCTCAGGTGGAAGTCCTGCGCCACCTCGTTGACCGAGCGCCCGGCGGCGAGTTGCAGGAACACTTCGAACTCCTTGTCGCTGAGCGTCTCGGCCGGATGGGCGGAGCCCGCCAGCTGCGCCAGCGCCACCTCCTGCGCCAGTTCCGGATCGAGGTAGCGCTGATCGCGGCCCACCTGGCGCACGGCCTTGAGGAATTCTTCCGGCGTGCAGCGCTTGCACAGGTAGCCCAGCGCGCCGAGCTTGAAGGCGCGCACGGGAATCACCGCGTCGTGATGGGCGGAGAGCATCAGCGCGCGGGACTCGGGATGGCGGGCGCGCAGACGCTCGAGCGCGGCCAGACCGCCGATGCCGGGCATCGATACATCCATGATGACGACGTCGATGGCGCCGTCGGCATACTGGCGCAGCGCCTGTTCGCCGCTCGCGGCCTCGGCGGCGACCGTCGCGCCGGCCCCTTCGAGCAGCAGGCGGTAACCGAGGCGGACGACGGCGTGGTCGTCGGCCAGCAGGACTTTGAGTCCGGTGAGGTTCGAGCTCATGGCATTTCTCCGAGGTGCTCAGGTGGGGTGTAGTGGCGCCGGCAGGCGAGCGCGCAGCCGCACGCCGCCATGGTCGCCGTCGACGGCGAGTTCGCCGCCCAGCGCTGCCACGCGTTCGCGCATGCCGGCCAGGCCGAGGCCGCAGCCGGCCGCCGGCGAGGATCGGCCGAGGCCGCGGCCGTTGTCGGCGAGCATCAGCTCCAGCCAGGCACCAGGGCGGCGCAACTCGATGTCGACGCGGCTGGCGGCCGCATGGCGGGCGACATTGGTCAAGCCTTCCTGGACGATGCGCAGCAGCGCCAGCGCCGCTTCGCCGTCCAGCAGCGCGTCGCCGACGGCCAGCGTCGCCCGCACGGCGATCTGCGGATGCTGCTGCCGCCAGGCCTCGAGATGCCGGCCGAGGGCGCGCTCCAAGTCGCCGCCCGCCGCCGTCGGCGGCCGCAGCCGCTGCAGGATCGCGCGCACGCCGTCCTGCATCTCGCCGGTCACGTCGATGATGTTATTGGCGTAGCGGCGCAGATCCGCCTGCGCTTCGGCGCGCTGCGCGATGGCGCCGGCCAGGGCGCGTACTGCCGTGATGCCTTGGGAGAGTTCGTCGTGCAGTTCGCGGGCGATGCCCTTGCGCTCGTCGGCCAGGTGTCCCTGCAACCGGCGGTCGAGTTCGCGCTCCGCGCCGAGGCGCACGTTCTCGTCGACCGCCTCCGACAGCCGGTCCGCCATGCCGTTGAAGGCGCGCGCCAGTCGTCCGAGGTCGGGCGCCGCATAGACCGGCAGCCGCGTGTCGAAGCGGCCGCGGCCGGTGCGGTCGAGCGCCGCCATGATCTGGCCGAGCGGACGCAGCGCCCGGTCGAGCGCCCAGCGCGAGGCGAAGAACAGTGCGGCGAGCAGCATGGCGGCCCAGCCGGCCATGGCGCACAGATCGTCCCAGGCGTCCAGGATGGAGCGCGATGCGTCGGGGCGCAGGGTCAGCGTCAGCGTGCCGACGTCGATGCGGCGCTCGGCGAACGCCGGCTCCACGATTTGGGCGAACCAGCCCGGCGCGGCGCGTCCGGCCTTATAGGCGGGCGGCGGCGAGACGTAGAGCAGGCGGCCGCCGGCATCGGCCACTTCGAGTGCGTTGGCGCGGATGCGGCCGACAGCTCGGACATGCGCGAGCAGCCGCGGCACCTTCCAGGCCGAGGGATCGGCGGCGGCTTCGCCGGCGACGACGTCCAGCCATTGGCCGGCGACGCGCGTGGCCGCCTCGATCTCCTCGTGGATGGACTGGCGCGCACCGGCGAGCCAGAGGCCGCCGAGCGCCAGCAGCAGCGTCGCTGCCAGGCCGGTCAGCACCAGGCTGATGCGCGTGTGGAGGTTCCAGTTCATGCGGCGGGCCGGTCGAGCTTGTATAGGATGGGCACGACCACCTGGAACTCGCGGTCCTCCAGGATCGATGGCGGACTGGGCAAAGCTTCGGCCTCCTGCACCAGTTGCACCGCATCCGCGTCGAGCACGCCGTAGCCGCTGGAGCGCAGCAACTGCACCGCGACGATCGCGCCCTTGCGCGCCACCTGTACGCGCACGTGCACCTCGCCTTGCCAGCCGCGCAGCGCCGCCAGCCGCGGGTAGCGGCGCCGGTGCGCAATGGCATCGGCGAGGCGGCGGCCGTAGTTTTCGAGGGCGAGTTCGTCGCCCTCGACGCGCTCGGGTTCCGGCGCGGCCGCCGCTGGCGCAACCGAACGAACTGCGGGCGCGGTGGGCGCGCTACCACTGGACGGTGGGGGGGTTGCCGCAAGGACTTTCGCGGTTTCGTGCGAAGGGTTGTTCGGCTCGGGCGGGGCCGCGCGGCGCGGCGCGCGCCCGAACGATGTGCGAGACGCTGCCAGACTCTGCAGCTTCGCCTCGGCAGGCGCCGTCGCCGGAGCGGGTACGGTTGCCGGGGCGGGCTGCAGGCGCAGTGTTGCCGGCAAGGGGAGTCTCGCGCGGACGGCGGCGCCGTGAGGACCGGTCACCCAGGTCAGGGCTAGCAGGTGCAAGGCCAACGACCAGACGAAGGCGCGCGGCGGCAGGAAACGCGCGTACCGCCGCCCCATCCCCGCGGTTTCCACGGCCATGGCGAATTCCTTAGGTGCAAGCGCGCCCGCCGGGGCGCACGCCAGCCTCATCCGTCTCCTCCTTTTTCTCACACGGCGCCCACCAGGTGCTCGCGTCGGTTTGCCGGTACAAGAGCAAGCGCTGTGCCGTTTTCACGATCCGCGCGAACAGCGTAGGCGCGAGGCGGTCGGCGTGCCGTCGCCAAGTCGTCGCTCTTGCGCTTGTGACAATTTGAAGCACCTGTTGGCTTTTGAAGCAGCGGCAAGAAGTTCCGGACGCGGCCCGCACGAGGGGAAGCCGAGCGACAAACCCGATGGCACGGCCGCAGGCATCTGTGGCACAGCGCTTGCGTTGCCTGGCCGCGCCGGGCGGAGATTTCTGCTCCTGGCTCACCGCCGTATCGCTGCGGCACCAATACACACAAGAGGAGATGAGTCCATGCATTGCAGGAACAAACGCAGGAAGCTATCGCTTGCCCTGACACTGATGGCCACGGCGTGGCTGGCGACAGGCAGCGTCCAGGCCAAGGAAGTGACCGATGCCGACATCGTCAACGACGCCAAGACGCCCGGCGACGTGGTTTCCGCCGGGATCGGCACCCAGGGGCAGCGTTTCAGCCCGCTCAAGCAGATCAACGCCAGCACCGTCAAGGACCTGGTACCCGTCTGGTCGATGTCCTTCGGCGGCGAGAAGCAGCGCGGCCAGGAATCGCAGCCGCTGGTGCACGACGGCAAGATGTTCGTCACGGCTTCCTACAGCCGCTTGTTCGCCATCGACACCAAGACCGGCAAGAAGCTGTGGAAATACGAGCAGCGCCTGCCCGACGGCATCATGCCCTGCTGCGACGTCGTCAACCGCGGTGCGGCGCTCTACGCCAACCTGGTCATCTTCGGCACGCTGGACGCCCAACTCGTTGCCCTCGACCAGGACACCGGCAAGGTGGTGTGGAAGACGAAGGTGGACGAGTATTCGGCCGGCTACTCGATCTCGGCGGCGCCGATGATCGTCAAGGGCATGGTCATCAGCGGCGTCTCCGGAGGCGAGTTCGGCGTCATCGGGCGGCTCGAGGCGCGCGACGCCAAGACCGGCAAGCTGATCTGGATCCGTCCGACCGTCGAAGGCCACATGGGCTACAAGTTCGACAAGGATGGCAACAAGGTCGAGAACGGCGTCAGCGGCACCACCAATGCCTCCTGGCCAGGCGACCTGTGGAAGACCGGCGGCGCGTCGACCTGGAACAACGCCACCTACGACCCGGAGACGAACCTGATCTTCGTCGGCACCGGCAACCCGGCGCCCTGGAACAGCCACCTGCGTCCCGGCGACAACCTGTATTCGTCGTCCACCGTCGCCATCAATCCCGATACCGGCAAGATCGTCTGGCACTACCAGAACACGCCGCACGACGGATGGGACTTCGATGGGGTGAACGAGTTCGTTTCCTTCGACTACAAGGATCCGAAGACCGGCAAGGTCGTCAAGGCCGGCGGCAAGGCCGACCGCAACGGCTTCTTCTTCGTCAACGACCGCACCAACGGCAAGCTGCTCAACGCCTTCCCCTTCGTCAAGGAGATCACCTGGGCCAAGGGCATCGACCTGAAGACCGGGCGGCCGATCTACAACGACGACAACCGCCCCGGCGACCCGAGCGCCTCGGCCGACGGCAAGAAGGGCAGCGTGGTCTTCTCAGCACCGTCGTTCCTCGGCGGCAAGAACCAGATGCCAATGGCATACAGCCCGCAGACCGGCCTGTTCTACGTGCCGGCCAACGAATGGGGCATGGACATCTGGAACGAGCCCGTGGCGTACAAGAAGGGCGCCGCCTACCTGGGCGCCGGCTTCACCATCAAGGCGCTGCATGACGATTACATCGGCGCCCTGCGCGCCGTCGATCCGGTCACGGGCAAGATCGTCTGGGAGAACAAGAACTATGCGCCGCTCTGGGGCGGGGTGCTGAGCACCGGCGGCGGGCTCGTCTTCTACGGCACGCCGGAAGGCTTCCTCAAGGCGGTCGACGCCAAGAGCGGCAAGGATCTGTGGCAGTTCCAGGTCGGCACCGGCATCGTCGCTCCCCCCATCACCTGGGAGCAGGACGGCGAGCAGTACGTTGCTGTCGCCGCGGGCTGGGGCGGCGCGGTGCCGCTCTGGGGCGGCGATGTCGCCAAGCGCGTGAACTTCCTGGAGCAGGGCGGTTCTGTCTGGGTGTTCAAACTGCACAAGGGTTGAGCCCCATCATCCTGATGGGCTGAGCCGAACCATGGCACGGTCGCCGCCGCGGCCGTGCCGTTTTCGTTTCTTGCATTAGAACCACGCGGTTTCCATCCACCCTACCGGAGAGCAGCAGTATGAGAACCTTCCGCTTTCGCAGCGGTCTTGTCGGCCTGGCCCTGGCGAGCGCCGCGCATCTTGCCTTGGCCGACGAGCATGCCACGCCACGCGAAGCCCACGCCCTGTTCGATCAGGCGGTCAAGTACCTCGAGGCCAATGGCCCGGAAGAGGCCTGGCGGGCGTTCGACGACCGCAAGGGCCCCTTCGTGAAGAAGGATCTTTATGTCTTCGTCATCAATCGCGACGGGGTATACGTCGCCAATGGCGCCGCCGAAAGCCTGATCGGCCTCAAAGTGCTCGACACCGTGGACGCCGCCGGCAACCCGCTGTTCCGCGAGATGATCGCCGTCACCGACAAGCAGGCCGAGGCACGCATCCGCTACGTCTGGCTCGACCGCAAGACGAACCGGGTCGAACCCAAGGTGACCTGGCTGCATCGCCAGGGCGACTACATCCTCGGCGTCGGCTACTATGCGCCGCGCTCCAGCGCCGACGATGCGCGCAAGATGCTCGACCAGGCGGTGGCGGTGGTGCACGAACACGGCATCGAACACGCCGCAGCCGGCTTCAACGATCCCCGAGGCGCCTTCGTGCGCGACGATCTGTATGTATTCGCCATCAACCTCGACAGCGGCAAGTTCGAGGCGATGGGCATGAACCCCCGCCTCACCGGCAGCGACGCGAACGATCTGCACGATGTCGAAGGCCACGCCCTGGTGCGCGAGATGCTCGAGCTGGCGAACGCCACGGGCGAGGGCACGGTTGATTATGTCTGGCGCAACCCGGTGACCAATGCCGTGGAGAAGAAGCGCTCTTTCATCCGCCGCGAGGGCCGATCGCTGATCGGCGTCGGCTACTACACGGAATAACCGGGCAAAAAAACCTGTGGGCCGGACGGCCCACAGGCGAAAGGCCACCTCAGAAGAACATGATGCCGCCGAGCGAGAAAGTCTTGTTCTTGGCGCCCGGCAAGCTGGTGCCGCCCGCTACGGTCGCGCTGTTGGTGATCTTCTCGTCGTTGTATTCGCCGACGAGGGTCACGAACTTGTTCAGCGAGTGATAGATGCCGAGAGTGTAGGACTTGTTGTTGATCTCGTTGACTCCCACGGTGGCGATACCGCCCTCGAAGTTCGCGCCGCCGTCCTTGTCGGTGTTCTTGCCGTAGTTGAGACCGATCTTGGTCCTGCCGCTCGCGCCGAGCTTGTAGGTCCCTTGCAGGAAGTAGCCCTTGGAGTCGGTGCGGGTGCCGGCCCCATTGGAGCCGCCGAGGAACTGGGCGCCGACGGTGGACAGGCCCAGGCCCTTGCCCGTGAAGGTATAGGCCAAGGCGTCGAAATTGCCGAAGCTGGCCTTGGTGCCCACCTCGAATCCGTTGGCCTTGAACGAGGGGCTGGCGGCGCAGGCTGCGGTGGTGGAGCAGCTTGTGTCCTGCGTCACGAGTCCAGCCCAGACCTTGCCCGGCATTGTCCCCTTCCAGTCGTAGCCGACCTTGGCCTGCAAGCCCGGCGTGCGGGTCTGGTCACCAGCGAACTTGCTCGGCTGGAAGATGCCGACCGACGCTTCCAAGCCGTTCGCGTTCGGCGTCGTATAGGTGATCTGCGGCTGGAAGCCCGTGTACATGTAGCCGTGGCCGACCATGCCGAAGGTCGTGTTGTAGGGAATGGCGGCATTACTGGTGCCGCCGACGCCGAGCAGGGTCATGTCGGAGAGGATGACGTCCTGGCCGAACAGGCCGATGTCGCGACCGAACTTCAGCGTGCCCCAGTTGTTGTTGCCGAACTGGAAATAGAGGTTGCGGGTGTCGATCTGGGTATACGGATTGGCCGGGCTGCCGGAAGCGGGATTGGGATTGCCGATGGGCAGGCCGACGACGTTGGAATTGTTGTTGATGCCGGGGGCGAAGCTGAAATGGGCCTTGATGTCCTGGTCGTCGACCTTGGTGGTGGCGACAAAGTTGATCCAGCCGGGCAGCAAGCCGTTGGAGATGCCGCTGTTGCGGGTAGTGGTCGTGACGCCGGCCGTGTTGGTGGTCTGCGCTTCGCGATTGACGGAGTAGCCGTTGACCGTGCCGCTGATGTCGAGCGTGACATCGTTCTGGGTGAAGCTCACGGCGTAGGCGCCGCCGGAACTCGCGGCGAGCAGGGCGATGGCGATGGAGCGGGCAATGATGGACTGCTGCATAGGATGTCTCCCAAGGTTTGGATTTGGATTTCTGTTTCTCCGCCGCACCCGCCAAAGCGCGTGGACCGCGGATTGCGATGACCATCGCAAGCCATGTGCCATGCGACAAGCAGGGCTTTGGGTCGCAAGGCCCCGTCGCAGCGCGGTTTCTCCGGAGGTCCGGGTTCGGCACCGGCGGCGGGTGTCGAAAATTTCAGCAGCAAGTGTGCGCAGCGTTCCACATTGGAGCAGTCGCCGGCAGCCTACTTGGCGCGAGATTCGTCAAGCGCAGCGGCGGCATCCCGAAGTGGCGCGAAGGCACGCCGGTGCCGGCTGCCGCGTACGCCTGGCACACCCCGTGCAACGGACGGCTACGCGATGGCACGGATGCCCCGTGCCGATGTCGTCAACATTCAAACATCGAGAGGAGAACCAATGAAGCTATTTCACTTAATTTTTGCGCTCGCCGCCCTCGCCGCGACGACGGTCCCAGCCGCCGCCTCGGAGGCCCTCATCAAGAAGGCTCGCTGTATCTCCTGCCATGCGCTTGACCGCAAACTCGTCGGTCCGGCCTACAAGGACGTGGCTGCGAAATACCGGGGTCAGGAAGGCGCTGCCGCCAGACTCCAGGCCAAAGTGCGTCAGGGCGGAGTCGGCGTCTGGGGCGCAGTGCCGATGCCGCCCAATCCGCCGGAGCGGATCAGCGACGCCGACTTGGCGGCCGTCATCGAATGGATGCTCAGCCGCGACTAGCAGTCGCGGCCGGGCAGCATGCGCAAGAAGATGCGATCGCGGCGCACCAACAGGTGGTAGAGGGCGGCAAGACCATGCAGCACCGCAAGCGAGGCCAGCAGCCAGACGCTGGCCTCGTGCGCCAGCTTGAACGCGGCGTTGAGCGCCGCATCGGGCGCCGCTTTGGGCAGGGGCAAGCCGAAGAACTTCATCGGATAGGCGGTGAAGGCGGCCGTCAGGTAGCCCGCCGCCGGCGCCAGAAGGAGCAGGCAATAAAGCAGGCGATGGCTGGCTGCGGCCAGACTCGCCTCCCACCCGGCGGTGAAAGCGGGTGGCGGCGGATGGCGCCGGCGCCAGGCGATGCGCGCGACCGTCAGCAGCAGGGCGGAGAGCCCCAGCGATTTGTGCAAGGCATAGGCAGCGCTCCTGTCCGCTCCCTTGGGCAGATCCACCATGGTCCAGCCGAGGACGAACAGGCCGGCGATCAACGCCGCCTGCAGCCAGTGCAAGGCCACGGCCGGCAGGCTGTAGCGGGCCTCGCTCATCGTCGGTCAGCCCCCGGGCGTCTGCAGCGTGATGCCGTAGCGCGAGAAGATGCGCGCCACCGTGCCGTCACGCTGCAGCGCGGCGAGCGCGCCGCTGACAGCCTCGGCCAGTTGCGGATTGTCGGCCTTGACCGCCATGCCGACAGCCCAGTGGTCGATACGCAGCTCCGGCATGTGAACCGGGCCGAAGGCGAAGCGGGTGCCGCCGCCGACGGCGGCCTCCAGTTCGGCGCGCGGCGCAACCACTGCCGCCACTTCGCCGGCCTTCAGGCCGGCGGCGGCCTGCGCCACCGAGTGGTAATGGACGACGTTGTCCCGCAGCCGACCGTTAAGCGCGCCGAGCAGGAAGGAATCGGCCAGCGTGCCCGAATCGACGCCGACCTTCTCCCGGGTGAACGCTTCCAGGGCCACCGCGGCGGAGCCGGCGAGCGGCGGCACGAGCGCCGGGTCGCGCGCGACGGCGAGGGATTCCAGGCAGTAGGGGCCGAAGATGCGCACTTGCTTGTTGGCGCGCGCCAGATAATCGTCGACCGGCACGTGCATCATCAGGTCCGCCGGCCGCCGGCCGAGGTAGTGGCCCTTCCAGACCATGTTGCGCAGGTCGTCGCTCATGTCGTCGTCGGCCTTGAAGGCGACGATCTCGGCGGCCAGGCCGAGCTTCTCGGCGATGGCCCGGCCGAGGTCCACGTCGATGCCGCGTTCCTGCGCGGAATAGGGCGGGAAGTCGTTGTAGACGGCAATTCGCAGGCGGCCCGGCTGTTGCAGATTCTCCAGGCCGTCGGCCGCCAGCGCAGGGGCCGATGCCAGCAGGCAGGCGAGCAGCGTCAGACAGCGGCGCGCGCTATTCCTCATGGACGCTCTCCAGCCAAGTGCGGATTGCCCACATCGCTTCCTGCGACAGGATGCCCTCGAAGGGCGGCATGTAGACGCGGCCGTCCCGGGTGGCGCCATGGCGAATGCGGTCGAGGAAGATCTCGTCGCCTTCGTCGCCGCTCGGCAGGAAGCGCAAGTCCGGCGCGATGCCGCCGGATATCGCACCGATCCCATGGCAGCGCGCGCAGTTCTGGTTGAAGCCCGAAGCGCCGATCTGCAGCGCAAGCTTGTCTTTACGGTAGGGGTTGGTCGGCCGCCAATCACTGCCAACCTCCTTGAGCCCAGCGGTATCCACGGCAT
>DAIDAU010000075.1 GCA_027310465.1 Rhodocyclaceae bacterium | reverse complement strand
CCTGCGCACGCATGCGCCGCACGCCTTCGAAGGTGGCCGTTCGGCTGCTGAAACAGGTTGAATCAAAATCACCCTTGTGGCGCCCGGGGATCGGGCTAGGCCGTCCGCCGCATGAATTCCGCGATCGCGCCGATCACCGCCTCGGGCTGGTCCTTGTGCGGCGAGTGGCCGCAGTCGGCGAGCTCGAGGGTGTCGACGTCGCGGGCGGCGGCGGCGATGCGGCGGATCTGCTCCAACGTGCCGTATTCGTCGTCGCGGCCCTGGATCGCCAGCACCGGCGCTTCGATGCGCGGCAAGCAGGCTTCGATGTTCCAGTCGCGGAAGGCCGGGCTCAGCCAGACGTCGCTCCAGCCGCGGAACGCCGACTCCGGGTCGTCGTGGTAGCGCGCCAGGCGCTGCTTCAGATCCGTCGTCTCGTAGGCGCGCACCGTCGCACGGATGCCGGCGATGGCGACTTCCTCGACCATCACGTGGGGCGCGATGGCGACGACGCCGGCCACCGGGCGGCCTGCGCCGCCCGCATGGATCAGCGCGATCGAGGCGCCGTCGCTGTGGCCGACGAGGACCGGCCGCTCGACGTCCAGCGCATCGAGCAGCTGCGGCAGCGCGCACAGCGCCTCGGCATGCAGGTAGTCGGGCCGGCGCGGCGCCGCCAGCCGGTCGGAGCGCCCGTAGCCGTAGCGCGAATAAACGAGCGCGGAGCAGCCCGTCGCCGCGAGCGCCCGCTGCGGAAAATCGCGCCACATCGCCACCGAGCCGAGCCCTTCGTGCAGGAACACCAGCGTCGGCGCGGCGGCGCCGGCGCCGCGCAGCATCGCGTACTCGAGACGCCGCCCGTCGGCGACGGCGAACCCGACGCTCAATTGGCGAACGCCGAAATGCCGGTGATGGCGCGGCCGAGGATCAGCGCGTGGATGTCGTGCGTGCCTTCGTAGGTGTTCACCACCTCGAGATTCACGACGTGGCGGATCACGCCGAATTCGTCGGAGATGCCGTTGCCGCCCAGCATGACGCGCGCCGCGCGGGCAATGTCGAGTGCCTTGCCGCAGGAGTTGCGCTTCATGATCGAGGTGAGCTCCGGCGCGGCCTCGCCCGCCTCCTTCATGCGCCCGAGCCGCAGGCAGCCCTGCAGGCCGAGCGCGATCTCGGTCGCCATGTCGGCGAGCTTCTTCTGGACCAGCTGGTTGGCCGCGAGCGGCCGGCCGAACTGCCGGCGATCGAGCACGTACTGGCGCGCCGCCGCGTAGCAGAATTCCGCGGCGCCCAATGCCCCCCAGCTGATGCCGAAGCGCGCCGCGTTGAGGCAGGCGAACGGGCCCTTGAGGCCGGAGACTTCCGGCAACAGGTTGTCCTCCGGCACGAAGACCTCGTCCATGACGATCTGCCCGGTGATCGAGGCGCGCAGTCCGACCTTGCCCTCGATGGCCGGCGCCGTCAGGCCCTTCCAGCCCTTCTCCAGGATGAAGCCGCGGATGATGCCTGCGTCGTCCTTGGCCCAGACGATGAAGACGTCGGCGATCGGCGCATTGGTGATCCAGGTCTTGCTGCCCGACAGCGTGTAGCCGCCCTCGCAGCGCCGCGCGCGCGTCGCCATCGAGCCGGGATCGGAGCCCGAGTCCGGCTCGGTGAGGCCGAAGCAGCCGATCCACTCGCCGCTCGCGAGCCGCGGCAGGTACTTGCGCTGCTGCGCCTCGGTGCCGAACTCGTATATCGGCAGCATCACCAGCGAGCACTGCACGCTCATCATCGAGCGGTAGCCCGAGTCGACGCGCTCGATCTCGCGCGCGATGATGCCGTAGCCGACGTAGCCGAGCCCCGCGCCGCCGTGCTGTTCCGGGATGATGGAGGCGAGCAGGCCGAGACTGCCCATCTCCTCGAAGATCGCACGGTCGGTGCGCTCCTCGCGGAACGCCCGCAGGATGCGCGGCGCCAGATGCTCCTGCGCATAGCCGTGCGCGGTGCGGCGCACCATGCGCTCTTCCTCGGTGAGCTGTTCGTCCAGCGCCAGCGGATCGTCCCAGTTGAAGCTCGCGGCCATCGCGGTTTTCCTCGTGCTCGAAGCAGCCGCAATGCTAAGCCGGCCGCAGCGATCCGGCAATCCGCCGCGCGGCTTTTTAGTCGGCGAGGTTGCGCAGCAGCACGACGGCGCCAGCCGCCTTGCCGGCGCGCCGCATCGGCACCGCGCGATAGGCAGCCGGGAACCACGTCTTGTTCTTGCGCCAGAACAGGTCGGCGTCGACGCTGCGCAGCTCGCCGTCCCGCAGCGTCCGCTGGATCGGGCACTCCTCGATCGGCTGCGGCTTGCCGTCGGCCGCCGTGTGGTGCGCGAGCATGTGAAACGGCTGGCCCAGCAGTTCGCCGCGCGAATAGCCGAGCATGGCGAGCGCGGCATCGTTGGCGAAGCTGAGTTTGCCGTCGCCGTCAAGCCCGACGACGGCATCCGAAACGGCCGACAGCAGGGCCTCGTAGCGCGCCTTGCTCTCCTGGAACTGCGCCAGCGAATACTGCCCGGCATCCATCGCATGGCGCAGCCTGCCGCGCCTTTCGACGTCGAACATGCGCATGATGCGAACCATCGCGGCGGCGATCGCGGCGGCGCACGCCGCCCGCAGCAACTGCACGAGGCCCGGCAGCCAGTCCACTTGCACGACCAGGCCGCTCAGCACGCCGTAGGCGAGAAACGCGACGGCGGCGACGTGCCACGCGACGCGATCCGCCACCGTCGTGTCCTCCGCCGCGGCAATACGCCGGCGGCGATAGAGATCGAAGCCGGCGGCGGCGAGGACGGCGCCGAGAAAGCCCGGCAGGCGGCGCGACCAGAGCGCGAGAGCCGCCAGGCCGTCGTCCGCCGCGGCGACGGCCGCGGCGAGGGCGACGAACAGCGCGGCGTAGGTCCACGGGCCAAGCAGGCGTGCCGCCGGGCTCGCCAGTTCCTCGACGGACAGCGACAGCAATACCAGGCGGCGGCCGAACTCGAACAGCATGACGAACGAGGCCAGCAGGAGGAAAGGCCGCGCGGCTGCGAGCAGCGGAGTGTCGCCGCGCACCAGCCGCCAGAGTTCGGTCCATTCCAGCAAGCCGTGCAGGAAACCGAACGCCGCGAGCCACCACAGCACGCGCGAGAGGCGGAGTGCGCTGTCCGGCTCGTGCTGCACGGCGATGACGAAGCCGAGCGCCAGAAAAGCCAAGCCGTAGAAGAGGAAGATGACGTCCATTTGCGCCGGCGACACGGGATGCGGATCGCATCCTACTACACGGCAAGCATCCCGCGACTGCGACGGGAAGAATTAGACTATACTGTCCAGTCCGTCGCCGACCCCTCCCTCCGCGAGACGTGTTCCCGAAACAAGAGAGCCAGACCCATGACAATCGCGCGCGCATCCTTTGCGCCGCGGCGGCCGCGTTCATGGAGAAGGGCTATCGCGCCAGCATCGACGACATCGCGGCGCGGGCCGGAGTCGTCAAGCAGACGCTCTACAACCATTTCGAGCGCAAGGATCTGCTGTTTCGCGAGGTGATCCGCAACGCCATCCGCGCCGTGTTGGTGAGCCTCGAAGACGACGACGTCGGCGTGCGCGACGCGCTGGTCCGCTTCGCCGGCAGCTTCCGCCGGAAAGCCCTGTCGCCGGAGGGCATCGCCATGTTCCGCACCATGGTGGCCGAGGCGCCGCGCTTCCCCGAACTCTCCGCCAGCTTCTTCAGCGAAGGTCCGGAACAGGCCTTGTCCAGCCTCGCCGCCTTCCTCGAGAAGGCGATGAAGGCCGGCAAGCTGCGCCGCGACGATCCGCGCTTCGCCGCCGAGATGCTGCTGGGCATGCTGACCAGCCACGATCGCCTGCGCGGCCTCATCAACCTCGAAACCGATCTCACCAATGACGTCGACAAGATCGAGAAGATCGTCGACTGCTTCATGCGCGCCTATGGGAAATGACATGACGACACTCCGACTCGCCCTTCTCGCCAGCCTCGTCCCCCTCACGCTCGCCGCCTGCGGCGAACAGAAGCCGGGCGCGCCCGGCGGCCCCGGAGCGGGCATGCCGCCGCCCGAGGTCGAAGTGCTGGCGATCAAGCCCGGCAGCGCGGTGCTGACGCAGGACCTGCCCGGACGCCTCTCCGCCGTGCGCACCGCGCAGGTTCGCGCCCGCGTCGAAGGCATCATCGAGAAGCGGCTGTTTGCAGAAGGCTCGGACGTCCAGGCGGGATCGTCCCTGTTCCAGATCGATGCACGCACCTACAAGACGGCCGCCGATTCGGCGCAGGCCGACGTCGACGTGGCGCGCCTGACCGTCGAGCGCTACCAGCCGCTGCTCGGCATCAAAGCCGTCAGCCGACAGGAATACGACCAGGCCGAGGCCAAGCTCAAGCAAGCCCAGGCCGCGCTCGCCAAGGCCAGGCTCGATCTCGAGAACGCCTCGGTGCCGGCGCCGATCTCCGGCCGCATCGGCCGCGCCATGGTCACCGAGGGCGCGCTTGTCGGCCGCGGCGATGCGACGCTGCTGGCCACCGTCGAGCAGCTCGATCCGATCTACGTCGACTTCACGCAGAGCAACGCCGAACTGCTGGGCCTGCAGCAGGCGATCAAGGCGGGCAAGCTCAAGCGCGCGGCGCAGACGCGCGTCGACCTGCTGCTCGAGGACGGCAGCGTCTATCCGCTGCCCGGCAAGCTGATCTTCTCCGACCTCGCCGTCGATCCGAACACCGGCTCGGTCCAGCTGCGCGCGCAGTTCCCCAATCCCAAGCGCGAACTGCTGCCCGGCACCTTCGTGCGCATCCGCGTCTCGCAGGCCGAGATGGACGGCGCCATCAAGGTGCCGCAGCGCGCCGTGCAGACGACGCCGCAGGGCCAGATGGTGACGGTGGTCGACGCCGAGGGCAAGGCGGCGCTGCTGCCGGTGAAGACGGGCGCGATGAGCGGCACCGACTGGATCATCACCGACGGGCTCAAGGGCGGCGAGCAGGTGATCGTCAACGGCCTGCAGAAGGCGCGACCCGGATCGCCGGTGAAGCCCGTGCCGTGGAACGCTGCGCCGGTTCCGGCGCCGGCGGCCGGCGCCGCGCCGAAGTAGGCGGTAGGTATGGCCCCCCACGCTCACATTCGTTCGCTGCCCCCCACCCCCAGAGGGGGCGAACCGCGCATGCCGCCTCGGGGCGGCCCGTCGGAGGCATAACGTGCTCGCCAAATTCTTCATCGACCGCCCGGTCTTCGCCTGGGTCATCGCCATCGCCATAGTGCTGGCGGGCAGCCTGGCGCTGCGCAAGCTGCCGGTCTCCGCCTATCCGTCGGTGGCGCCGCCGTCGATCGCCTTCAACATCACCTACCCCGGCGCCTCGGCGCAGGTCATCGAGGACACCGTCACCGCGCTGATCGAGCAGGAGATGAACGGCATCGAGCACCTGCTCTACATGGAGGCTTCGAGCGAGCTCGGCACCGGCACGCTGACGCTGACCTTCGAGCCCGGCACCAACGTCGACATCTCGTCGGTGGAGGCGCAAAACCGCTACAAGCGCGTCGAGGCGCGGCTGCCCGACGACGTGCGCCGGCTCGGCGTGCCCGTGACCAAGCCGCAGCGCAACTACCTGATGTTCGTCACGCTCTACTCGCCCGACAAGAGCCTCGACAACGTGGCGCTGGGCAGCTTCGCCGCGGCCGGCGTGCTCGACCAGATCCGCCGCGTCAAGGGCGTCGGCGAGGCGATCATGTTCGGCACCGAATATTCGATGCGCCTGTGGCTGCAGCCGGACAAGCTGCAGTCCTTCAACCTGGCGCCGGGCGACGTGATCAACGCCGTGCGCGCGCAGAACGTGCAGCTCGCCACCGGCGAGCTCGGCCAGGCGCCGGCGGCCAAGGGCCAGCAGTACAACGCGGTGATCGTCACCAGCGGCCGCCTGGTGACGCCCGAGCAGTTCGGCAACGTCATCGTGCGCGCGCAGCCGAACGGCGCCACCGTGCGCGTGCGCGACGTCGCGCGGGTCGAGCTCGGCGCCCAGGACTACAACATCTTCGCGCGCATGGACGCGCAGCCGACGGCGGCCATCGCCATCCGCGTCGCGCCGGACGGCAACGCGATGGAAGTCGCGAAGGCGGTCAAGGCCAAGATGACCGAACTGTCGAAGTACTTCCCGAAGGGCATCGCCTGGGAAGTGCCCTACGACACTTCGCGCTTCGTCGACATCTCGATCAGCGAAGTCGTCATCACCCTGGTCGAGGCGATGTTCCTGGTGTTCTGCGTGATGTACCTGTTCCTCGAGAACATCCGCGCCACGCTGATCCCCGCGGTGGTCGTGCCGGTGGCGCTGATGGGCGCGCTCTCGGGGCTCTATGCCTTCGGCTTCTCGATCAACATCCTGACGCTGTTCGCCATGGTGTTGGCGATCGGCATCGTGGTGGACGACGCCATCGTCGTGGTCGAGAACGTCGAGCGCATCATGACCGAGGAGCACCTGCCGCCGCGCGAGGCGACCATCAAGGCGATGGGCCAGATCTTCGCCGCCATCATCGGCATCACGCTGGTGCTATGCGCGGTGTTCGTGCCGATGGCCTTCTTCGGCGGCTCGGTCGGCGTCATCTACCGCCAGTTCGCCGTGACGCTGGTGCTGACCATGCTGTTCTCGGCGCTGATGGCGCTGACGCTGACGCCGGCGATGTGCGCCACGGTGCTCAAGCTGGTGCCGGGCAAGGAGCACATGCCGACCAAGGGCTTCTTCGGCTGGTTCAACCGCAGCTTCGCCCGCACGGTCGACGGCTACCACGGCGCGGTCGCGCGCATCCTGCGCGGCACCGGCCGCGGCCTCGCGGTGTACGCCGCGATCCTCGTCGCCGTCGGCTGGCTGTTCTACCACCTGCCGGGCAGCTTCCTGCCCGAGGAAGACCAGGGCTACTTCATCAACGTCATCCAGTTGCCGCCCGGCGCGACGCAGGAGCGCACGCTCGAGATACTGAAGAAGGTCGAGGGCTACTACATGAGCCAGCCGGAGGTCGAGCACGTCATCGGCGTCGTCGGCTTCTCGTTCTTCGGCCGCGGCCAGAATGCGGCGCTGGTGTTCACCAAGCTCAAGGACTGGGACATCCGCACCTCGCCGGACTCGATCGCCGGCGCGGTGATCCGCCGCGCCAACATGGCGCTGTTCGCGATCAAGCAGGCCTTCATCTTCGCCGTCAACGTGCCGCCGATCCCCGAGCTCGGCGCCATGGGCGGCTTCGACTTCCGCCTGCAGGACCGCACCGGCCAGGGCCGCGACAAGCTGATCGAGGCGCGCAACATGGTGCTCGGCATGGCGGCGCAGAATCCGGCGCTGGCGGGCGTGCGGCCCGAGGCGCAGGAGCCGGCGCCGCAGCTGATGCTCGACGTCGATGCCACCAAGGCGCGCGCGCTGTCGATCGACCTCGGCAACCTCAACGACACGCTGCAGTCGGTGCTCGGCGTCGCCTACATCAACGACTTCGTGCGCCAGGGCCGCATCCTGCGCGTGCAGATGCAGGCCGATGCGGACCTGCGCTCGACGCCGGAGCAGATCCTCAGGCTGCCGGTGCGCAACGCGCGCGGCGAGATGATCCCGCTCGGCGAGGTGGTCAAGGCGAAATGGGTCGTCGGCCTGCCGAAGCTCGACCGCTACAACGGCAACCCGGCCGTCAAGCTCTCCGGCGGTCCCGCTCCCGGCCACAGCTCCGGCGAAGCGATGGCGGCGATGGAGAGCATCGCAACCCAACTGCCGCCGGGCTTCGGCTTCGAATGGTCGGGCACCTCCTACGAGGAGCGCCTGTCCGGCGCGCAGGCGCCCTTCCTGTTCGGCATCTCGGTGCTGGTCGTGTTCCTCGCGCTGGCCGCCCTCTACGAGAGCTGGTCGACGCCGTTCGCGGTGATTCTCGTCGTGCCGCTCGGCATCCTCGGCGCGCTGCTCGCCGTCACGCTGCGCGGGCTGCCCAACGACGTCTTCTTCAAGGTCGGCCTCATCGCGATGATCGGCCTGTCGTCGAAGAACGCCATCCTGATCATCGAGTTCGCCAAGACGCTGCACGAGCAGGGCATGGACCTGATCGACGCGACGCTGGAGGCCTGCCGCCTGCGTTTCCGGCCGATCCTGATGACCTCGTTCGCCTTCATCCTCGGCGTGCTGCCGCTGGCGATCTCGAGCGGCGCCGGCGCACAGAGCCGCCGTGCCATCGGCACCGGCGTCATGGGCGGCATGATCGCGGCGACGGTGCTGGCCGTGTTCCTGGTGCCCGTGTTCTTCGTCGTCGTGCGCCGGGTCTTCCCCCACAAGTCGAAAGTGGAGCATCGCCATGAATAAGCGCGCGACCCTCGCATTGTTCGCCGTCCTGCTCGGCGGCTGCTCGATGGCGCCCGACTACGTGCGGCCGGCCGCGCCGGTGCCCGCCGCCTGGCCGGCCTACGTGAAGCCGGAAGGCGGCGTGCAGGCGGCGGCGATTACCGACTGGCACCGGGTGTTCGCCGACCAGCGCCTGCAGGCGCTGATCGAAGCGGCGCTCGAGTACAACCGCGACATGCGCATCGCCGTCGCGCGCGTCGCCGAGGCGCGCGCGCTGTTCGGCGTCGCCCACGCCGACCGGCTGCCGACGGTCAACCTCACGGCGGACCGCCAGGCCTCGCGCGCGCCCTATTCGTTCATCCCCGGCAAGTCTCTGATCGTGCAGCGCGAGGAGGTCCTGCTGCAGGTTCCCGCCTTCGAGGTCGACTTCTGGGGCCGCGTGCGCAGCCTCGACGAGGCCGCCAAGGCGAGCTACCTGGCCACCGAGGAAGCGCGGCGCTCGTTCCGCCTGTCGCTGATCTCCGACGTCGCCAACGCCTACCTGACGCTGCTCGAGTTGGAGCAGCGCCGCGCACTGGCGCAGACCACCGTGGCGTCGCGCAGCGAGACGCGCAACCTGATCGCCAAGCGGCGCGAGGTCGGCCTGGCCGGCGACCTCGACTTCCTCGCGGCCGACAGCGCCTTCACCTCCGCCCGCGCCGACCTCGCCATCATCGAGCGGCAGCGCGATGCCGCCGAGAATGCGCTCCAGCTGCTGGTCGGCACGGCGCCGGCGCAGCTGCCGCCGGGCGCTCTGCTTTCCGACCAGGGCATCATCGCCGACTTCGCCGTCAGCCTGCCCTCCGAAGTGCTGCTGGCGCGTCCCGACGTGCGCTCGGCCGAACAGCAGCTCATCGCCGCGAACGCGAACATCGGCGCCGCACGCGCCGCTTTCCTGCCGAAGATACTTCTCACCGCTTCGTTCGGCACGGCCAGCACCGCG
>DAIDAU010000071.1 GCA_027310465.1 Rhodocyclaceae bacterium | reverse complement strand
GCTGCGCACGCTGCCCGCCGACGCGCTGCTCGGCACCATGAGCGCCGCCGCCGTCGGCAGCGTGCAGATCGACGGCAAGGCGCTGCCGCTGTCGCCGGCCGCGCAGATCCGCAACGAAGCGAACCTGATCGTGCTGCCGACTTCGATCCAGCAGGCCGTGCCCGTGCGCTATCTCGTCGACACCCTGGGCTACGTCTCGCGCATCTGGATTCTCACCCCCGCCGAACTGGCCGCTTCCCGCTGATGACTAAGAAGGTCTTCATCCGCACCTTCGGGTGCCAGATGAACGAATACGATTCCGACAAGATGGCCGACCTGCTGGCCGCGGGCGGCGACACGGCCAAGACCGACGATCCGGAACAAGCCGACATCATCCTGTTCAACACTTGCTCGGTGCGCGAGAAGGCGCAGGAGAAGGTGTTCCACGAACTCGGCCGCGTGCGCGCGCTCAAGCAGAAGAACCCGAACCTGCTGATCGGTGTTGGCGGCTGCGTGGCGAGCCAGGAAGGCGCGGCCATCGTCGAGCGCGCGCCCTTCGTCGACGTCGTGTTCGGGCCGCAGACGCTGCACCGGCTGCCGCAGCTGATCGCGGCGCGGCGCGCGTCGGGCCGCGCGCAGGTCGATGTCTCGTTCCCGGAGATCGAGAAGTTCGACGCCATGCCGGCCGCCAAGGTCGAGGGCGCCAGCGCCTTCGTCTCGATCATGGAAGGCTGCTCGAAGTTCTGCACCTACTGCATCGTGCCGTTCACGCGCGGCGACGAGGTGTCGCGACCGGTGGAGGACGTGCTCGCCGAGATCGCGCGGCTGATCGCGCAGGGCGTGAAGGAAGTCAATCTGCTCGGGCAGAACGTCAATGCATACCGTGGGAAACTCGGCGGCGCGATGGGCGACGGCGAGGCCGACCTCGCCTTCCTCATCGAGACCATCGCCGAGATGCCGGGCATCGAGCGCATCCGCTACACGACCTCGCACCCGCGCGAGATGACGCAGCGCATGTTCGACCTGTACGCCAAGGTGCCCAAACTCGTCTCGCATCTGCATCTGCCGGTGCAGGCCGGCTCCGACCGCGTGCTGGCCGCGATGAAGCGCGGCTACACGACGCTCGAGTACAAGTCGATCATCCGCAAGCTGCGCGCGGCGCGGCCCGGCATCTCGATCTCGACGGACTTCATCGTCGGCTTTCCCGGCGAGACTGACGTGGATTTCGAGAAGACCATGAAGCTGATTGAGGAGATCGGCTTCGACGCCAGCTTCTCCTTCATCTTCAGCCCGCGCCCCGGCACGCCCGCCGAGGAGATGGCCGACGAGACGCCGGCCGAGGTCAAGTCGGCACGCCTGATGCGGCTGCAGAAGCGCATCGAGGAGCAGGCGTTCGCGATCTCTCAGGCGATGGTCGGCACGGTGCAGCGCGTGCTGGTCGAAGGCCATGCGAAGAAGGACGCCGCCGAGCTGGCCGGCCGCACCGACAACAACCGCGTGGTGAACTTCGCCGGCAACCCGCGCCTGATCGGCCACTTCGTCGACCTGCGCATCGTGCACGCCTTCCCGCACAGCCTGCGCGGCGAGATCGAGACGCGCGAATCATGACGCCGCCGCGGCCGCTCGACCTCCTGCTGCAGCCGGCCGACAACGAGCGGCTGGCCAACTTCTGCGGCCCGCTCGACGAGAACCTGCGCCAGATCGAGACCGCCTACGACGTCACGATTTCGCGCCGCGGCGAGCATCTGCGCATTTCCGGCGACCACGTCCAGGCCAAGCACGCGCAGCAGGCGCTGCAGTATTTCTACGAGATCGCGCGCGAGCCGCTGTCGATCGACGAGATCCAGTTGGGCCTCGTCGAGCTGCGCAACCGCAGCCAAGCGGTGCAGCCGCCCGTGAGCCTGCTGACGCGCAAGTCGGACCTGCACGGGCGCACGCGCAACCAGGTGCAGTACCTGCGGCAGATCCAGGAGCACGACATCACCTTCGGCATCGGCCCGGCCGGCACCGGCAAGACCTATCTCGCGGTCGCCTCGGCCGTCGACGCCTTCGAGCGCGACATGGTGCAGCGCATCGTGCTGACGCGTCCCGCGGTGGAGGCGGGCGAGCGCCTCGGCTTCC
>DAIDAU010000059.1 GCA_027310465.1 Rhodocyclaceae bacterium | reverse complement strand
CTGCTGTCCGACGCCCGCGCCGCCTCCGCCTACGTGCGCGGCAACGCCGCGCGTTTCGGCGCCGCACGCCTGCGCCAGACGCTGCGCCGCAAGGGCGTCGACGGCGAACTGATCGACGCCCAGCTCGCGCAGGCCGAACTGCCCGACGAGCTGGCGCGTGCCCGCGACGTCTGGGCGAAGAAGTTTTCCGCCGCTCCTGCCGACGCGCGCGAATGGGCGCGCCAAGCGCGCTTCCTGCAAGGCCGCGGCTTCTCGACCGACGTGATCCGCCGCCTGCTCAAGGAACCCTCGCAGTGACCACGCTTTCCGTCGCCAACCTGCGCAAGCAATACAAAGGCCGCGCCGTCGTCAAGGATGTTTCCTTCGAGGTCGCCAGCGGCGAAGTGGTGGGCCTGCTCGGCCCCAACGGCGCCGGCAAGACCACCTGCTTCTACATGATCGTCGGCCTCGTCGCCGCCGACGGCGGCGGCATCCACGTCGACGAGACGGCCATCACGCACCTGCCGATCCACCGCCGCGCGCGGCTCGGGCTTTCCTACCTGCCGCAGGAGAACTCGGTGTTCCGCAAGCTCTCGGCCGGCGACAACATCCGCGCCGTGCTGGAGCTGCAGGATCTCGACAAGGACGAGATCGAAGAGCGCCTCGAAGCGCTGCTGCAGGAGCTGCACATCACCCATCTGCGCGACAACTCCGCCGTCTCGCTGTCCGGCGGCGAGCGCCGCCGCGTCGAGATCGCGCGCGCGCTGGCGACCAATCCGCGCTTCATCCTGCTCGACGAACCCTTCGCCGGCGTCGACCCGATCGCCGTTATCGACATCCAGAAGATCATCCGCTTCCTCAAGGAACGCGGCATCGGCGTCCTGATCACCGACCACAACGTCAGGGAAACGCTCGGCATCTGCGACCGCGCCACCATCATCAACGCCGGCGAGGTGCTGGCCGCTGGACATCCCGAGGAAATCGTCCAGAATGAAAATGTGCGCAAGGTCTACCTGGGCGAGCATTTCCGGATGTAGCGCGCCCGACCTGGCCCCATGAGACAGACATTACAACTAAAGCTCTCACAGCATCTCGCGCTGACGCCGCAATTGCAGCAGTCAATCCGCCTGCTGCAGCTTTCCACGCTTGAGCTGAACCAGGAAATCGAGCAGGCGCTGCAGGAGAATCCGCTGCTCGAACGCGACGAGCCGGGCGATGCGCTGAGCCTCGCCGCGCCCTACGCGCCGGGCTCCGACGCGATGGCGACGCCGCAGCCGGTGGCGGAGGCGGACGGCAGCCGCTACGACGAGCGGCCGGCGGGCGACGAACTCAACTGGGGCATCGAAATGCCCGGCGGCCACGGTCCGCGCGATCCCAACGACGACTCCGAAGCCGACAGCGGCGAAATCCAGGCGGCGGCGACCAGCCTGCGCGACCACCTCAGCGCGCAGCTCGCGATGACGCAGCTCTCCGCGCACGAGCGCGCGCTGGTGGCCTTCCTCATCGAAGCGCTCGACGACGACGGCTATCTGACGCAGAGCCTCGAGGAACTCGTCGACGTGCTGCCCGACGGCGGCGGCGAGGACCGCGAGGAGATCCTCGAAGAGTTCGGCATCGCGCTCAAGCACCTGCAGAACCTCGATCCGCCCGGCATCGGCGCGCGCAGCCCGGCCGAATGCCTCGAGCTGCAGCTGGCGAACGAGCCGCCTTCGGCCACGCGCGAGCTGGCGCGCGCCATCGTCAAGCATCATCTCGAACAGCTGGCGAACCGCGACTTCGCCAAGATCAAGAAGGCGCTCGGCTGCGAGGACGACGAGCTCCGCTGCGCGCAGGCGCTGATCCGCTCGCTCAACCCGCGTCCCGGCGCGCAGTACTCGCCGCTCGACACGCGCTACATCATCCCCGACGCCATCGTGCGCAAGGTGCGCGGCGCCTGGACCGCCAGCCTCAACCCGGACGCGATGCCGAAGCTGCGCATCAACCGGCTCTACGCCAACCTGCTGCAGAAGAGCCGCAGCAACGGCGGCGCCAACCTCTCGGGCCAGCTGCAGGAAGCCAAGTGGCTGATCAAGAACGTGCAGCAGCGCTTCGACACCATCCTGCGCGTGACGCAGGCGATCGTCGACCGCCAGCGCGCCTTCTTCGATCATGGCGAAGTGGCGATGCGGCCATTGACGCTGCGCGAAATCGCGGATACCGTGGAACTTCATGAATCCACCATCTCGCGCGTGACGACGCAGAAGTATCTGGCGAGTCCGCGCGGCATCTTCGAGCTCAAATATTTTTTCGGCAGCCACGTCGCCACCGACACCGGCGGCGCTGCCTCTTCCACCGCGATCCGGGCGCTGATCAAGCAACTGGTGAGCGCCGAGGATGGCCACAAGCCGCTCTCGGACGCGAAACTCGCGGAAATCCTCGGCGAGCAGGGCATCGTCGTTGCGCGGCGCACGGTCGCCAAGTACCGCGAGTCCCTCAGCATCCCGCCGGTCAACCTGAGAAAGACGCTCTAAGGAGACATCATGAACCTGAAAATCACCGGACATCACATCGAAGTGACTCCAGCGCTCCATGACTACGTCACGAACAAACTCGATCGTGTGATCCGGCACTTCGATCATGTCACCAGCGTTCAAGTCATCCTGTCGGTCGCCAAGCTGAAGCAGAAAGCCGAAGTCACCCTGCATGTCAGGGGCAAGGACATCTACGCCGACGCCGACGATGCGGATCTCTACGCCGCCATCGATGCCGTCGCCGACAAGCTCGACCGCCAGATCGTGAAGCACAAGGAAAAGACCAACAACCACGTCCACGAAAGGCCCTCGGTCACCGAGTAGTCCGTTTCCGCGCACCGGCGGGCGACAGGTATATACTCCGCCCCCAAATCCGGGTAGGGACGCTCCCGGTGCCGGAACCCGAGGATGAACCAGATCGCCAAACTCCTGCCGCCCGAAAACATCGTCGTCGACCTCGACGCCAGCAGCAAGAAGCGCGTTTTCGAGCAGGCCGGACTCCTCTTCGAGAACAACCAGGGCATAGGCCGCAGCCAGGTCTACGATGCCCTTTTCGCCCGCGAGAAGCTCGGCTCCACGGGGCTGGGCATGGGCATCGCGATCCCGCACGGCCGCATCAAGGGTCTGAAGGAGGCCAAGGGCGCCTTCCTGCGCCTGGCCGCCCCGGTGCAGTTCGACGCCCCCGACGGCAAGCCGGTCGGGCTGCTGTTCGTGCCGCTGGTGCCCGAAGCCGCCACCGAGCATCACCTGCAGCTGCTGTCCGAGCTGGCGCAGATGTTTTCCGATCGCGGCTTCCGCGAGCAGTTGCTGACGTCGCCCGACGCCGGTTCCATTCGCGGCCTGTTCGAACAGTGGCAGTCCGCCAGCTGATCATCGCCCAGCTGTTCGAGCGCAACCGCAGCCGGCTGCAGCTCTCCTGGGTGTGCGGCACGCTCAACCGCATCATCGAAGTAACGCGCGACGACGTCTCGCCGGCCGACCTGGTCGGCCACCTCAACCTGATCCATCCCGATCGCCTGCATGTGCTCGGCTCGCCGGAGATCGCCTGGGCTGCCGGACACGACGACGACAAGGTGCGCCACCATTTCGCAGAGATCATGGCGGCCCACCCGCCGGCGCTGATCGTCGCCGACGGCTGCGAAGCCGACGAGCGGCTGCGCGGCGCCTGCGAGACCAGCGACACGCCGCTGTTCACCACGCCGCAGTCGGCCGCGACGGTGATCGACGCGCTGCGCCTCTACGTCTCGCGCTATCTCGCCGAGACCATCACGCTGCACGGCGTCTTCATGGACGTGCTCGGCATGGGCGTGCTGATCACCGGCGACTCCGGCGTCGGCAAGTCCGAGCTAGGCCTCGAACTGATCTCGCGCGGCCACGGCCTCGTCGCCGACGACGTCGTCGAAGTCTCGCGCGTCGCGCCGGATGCCCTCGAAGGCCGCTGCCCCGAACTGCTCAAGGACTTCCTCGAAGTGCGCGGGCTGGGCCTGCTCAACATCCGCACAGTCTTCGGCGAAACCGCATGCCGGCGCAAGATGAAGCTCAAGCTCATCGTGCATCTGCAGCGCCCGCATCCCGGCGTGCCCGAACTCGCGCGCCTGCCGCTCGACGCCCACACCGAAACCATCCTCGGCGTGCCGATCCGCAAGGTCGTGCTGCCGGTCGCCGCGGGCCGCAACCTCGCGGTGCTGCTTGAAGCGGCGGTGCGCGCAACTATCCTGTATCTGCGCGGCATCGACAGCATGCAGGAATTCCTCGACCGTCAACAAGTCGCGCTCGAAAGCGGCGAAGACGGCAGTACCGCCTGAGGCCGCACACCTCGTTTCTGTCACAACCCCAAGGAGAAGAAGCATGAACAAGATGACGCTCGCTGCGCTCGTTTCCCTGTTTGCCGCCAACGTCGCGTTCGCCGCTGACGCCAAGCCCGCGGCGGCACCCGCCGCACCGGCCGCTGCAGCGCCTGCTGCGGCCGGCGACTGCGAGGCGAAGGCCGTCGGCAAGAACGGCAAGCCGCTCGCCGGCGCCGCCAAGGCCGCCTTCATGAAGAAGTGCGAAGCCAACGCCGCCAAGCCCGCCGCAGCCGGCAGCTGCGAAGAAAAGGCCGTGGGCAAGAGCGGCAAGCCGCTCGCCGGCGCGGCCAAGGCGGCGTTCATGAAGAAGTGCGAAGGCGAAGCGAAGAAGTAGGAGCTTCGCCAGCGACAAAAGGCCGGCCATGCGCCGGCCTTTTTGTTCTCTCCAGCTAACGCAGGCGACGCAAGGTGGTGACGCAGTTCGTCGCGGCCGATCCGCCGACGTTGAAGGCAACGCCGATCTCCGGCTGCTTGTTGAGCGGGGCCTGGCCAATCGCTTCGCCAACCAGTTGCTTGTAAGCAAGGGCATGCATCGAGGCACCGGTGGCGCCCACCGGGTGCCCCTTCGCCTTCAGGCCGCCGGACAGATTGACCGGGCAATCGTCTCCAGCCGTAAAGCGGCCCTCCATGTAATCGTACCCCGCCCGTCCATCCTGCGACAGGCCGAGCGCCTCGGTGCTGAGGAGCTGGTTGATCGTGAAGCAGTCGTGGACTTCCGCGAAGTCGACATCCTCGATGCCGATCCCCGCCTCGGCGAAGGACTGCTGCACGGCGCGCTTGCCGGCAATCAGCTCATGCATGTTGGGACGGATATTTTCCGGCATTCTTTCCGTAGTCATGCCGATTCCGGCAATCTCGACGACCCGCTTGCTGATCGCCAGTGCATCCGAAGTCGGTGCGATGACGACGGCTGCGGCTCCGTCGCTGACCAGCGAGCAATCGTGCAGGCGCAGCGGCGCAGCGATCATCGGGTTGCTGCCTCGGCCCTCGTCCGGCAGATCAAGAATGGCTTTGGCGGCGCTTAGCCCGAGTTTGTCGGCCGGGCTGCCCTTGCCAAAATGGGCCAGGGGATTCTGCAGGCCGTTCCGATAACCGAGCGCCGCGACATGGGCCAGCATGGAGCGCAGCGTGTCGTCCGACAGCTTGTACTGGGCCCGGTAGCCCTTGGCGTACTCGGCAAACAGCATCGGGAACGAATAGCCGACGGCGCCTTCGGTTGGCCAGTGCGAAGAACAGGCCAGCGCATGGGTGACCTCCTTGGTCGACAACAGGTTCATCTTCTCGACGCCGATCACCAACACCCGCTTGAATCGCCCGGACTCCACCGCGAATGCGGCGTTGTAGAGCGCCGCCGAAGAGGATGCGCAGGCCGCTTCGGTCCGGAAGGTCGGAATGAAGCGCATGGCTTCCGGCGCGATTTCGAGGCCAAGCGGCGCCACGTGTTCCTGATTGACGAACATCGACGGGGAACAGGACCCGATCCAGATGCCGTCGATATCCGAAGATTCGAGGCCGGCGTCGCGCAGGGCGCCCCGACCGGCTTCGACGATCAGCTCGTAATACGATTTGAGATCCCGGATTTCCCCGGTTTCCTTGTTCTTTTCGACAAATGCGCCGAACTGGGTGTTGTACGCACCGATGATGCTGACTTTGCTCATGGCTTGACTCCTGATCCGCCGGGACTGATTCGATTCGAAAATCGCCGCGCAACCCGGTTGCGCGGCGGTTGAGGTTCTTTCCGGAAACGACGACTTACTTGGCCCGGGACTTGGCGTAGGTCAGCCCACCCG
>DAIDAU010000006.1 GCA_027310465.1 Rhodocyclaceae bacterium | reverse complement strand
ATCCAGTTGGGCATCCGAAAGCACGCCGAGAGTCACCTTGTCGCTCTCGCCATCGTCCGGCATTTCGAGATGGAACTTAGACACCACTTCTGCGACCTTCTCTCTCTCCGCGGACTCTTGGAATCTCTGGAAAAAAGTGATTGTTGTTGAGGTCCGGGTACGGTCCTTCAGTAAGCCGATCCACGAATTGATGGCGACGAACATCGTCGGCGCCGAGGTTCCGGTCAGGACTTCGATTTGCGCTTCGCCGTTACGAACAGCCGTCTGCATATAGAGCATCTCGGTCGGCGTCCAGTGCGCATCATTCGCCTTGCCGGCTCTGGCATAGACATCGACGGCGCCATTAGAACCGACGTCAACAACGATTTGCACCGTGCGGTCGGCGTAGGTGACTACGCCGTAGCGGAGTTCTTGCTGTGCTAAGTCCACAAGCGAGAACTGTCGGCCATTTGGATTCCCCATGAGTATCCATGTGGCTAACTGCGGCCATTCTGTTAGCAACGCTCCCAAGACTTCGACGGTAGGCCGTTGCCGTCCAAGAACTACGGCTTTCCATGTATCCGCCTTAACGCCGGTTCTTTGTTCGAGATCGGAATAGCGTCCATAGCGCGGCTCCTTTTCTAGCAATTGCCTAATCCGCGTCTGAATCGATTCCGCAGGTGTTGACTTCTCCGTGATCGACATATATTGTCCCGCTTACTATTTTAATTGTGACACACTATCACGATTAAGCGGAAACGCGAGATCGTTTGACTTCGATGGGGCCAATTGTGGGCGATATTTTTCCTAGTGGCAAGCTCGACACCCTGTCATCAGGGTACTTCATCCCTCCGTTGTGTTCTCGGGAGCGCTTTGCCGATATGTGCGGGCTGCCGGTCGGTGTGATTATCGGCTGGTGCAACAAGGGGCTAGTGCCCTGTTTTTCGGTAGGCAAGTACAGCCTTATCAATGTCGAACTCCTGCGGAAACGCTGCTTGGATAGGGAGTTCGCGTGATCCACGCAAAAAAGGGGACGCCCGGTTTGAACACCGAGGCAAACGCGATTAACGCGGTCCGCAAGCGTGGGCGTCCGTCTAATTGGGACAAATTCTGCCAGATTCAGGGCGACCTCTTTGCCAGCGAAAAGCGGGCAGCCGAGCTTCTTCGGCTGCCCGCTTTCCGTTTGGTCGCAGCCTTTGCGGTTTCCGGGCCGGTTCCTGGCGCGCGCCCGCAGCGAGGCACGAGCGAGGACGCGCCGCCAGGCGCGGCCTCTCGGTAAACCTATACGGATTTGGTTGTCAACGCATGCGAATCGATCACGAGTACGTCAAGCAGCAGCCAGTCGGAGTCAGGCACCTGGGTAACGGCGTAGCAGTACCGGCGCCTTCGATTGAAGCAATCAGGGTGAAGCGCTATTTGCTGCTCGGCGGCGCACAAGAGATAGCGCAGCCGTACTGGATCGAGAAGGTAGACAAGGAAACCGGCGAAGTGACAAAGCGCAGTGAATTCCGGGTCAGTTGCTGCATGCGCTCGTCAATCGACCCGGAGAAGGGCGTCAGTTTTTGGCGCAACGAGGATCGCGTCGGCTTCGCCGGTCTGATGCGTTGCGGGAACGTCTGGTCATGTCCGCTGTGCTGCGCCAAGGTAATGGGCATCCGTGAAAAGCAAATCCGCGCGCTATTTGACGGCGTGCTGAGCAACAACGGCTCGGCGGTCATGGTCACCTTCACCGCCGCACATACGCCGGAAGACTCCCTGGCCGATCTTCTCGTCAAGTTCAAGAAGGCGCAGAAGTCGATGAGCATGTGCCGAGAGTATCGCCACTTGATTGAGGCGCGAGCCGGCGCGGTCGTAACGACTGAAATCATGTACGGCCAATCAGGCTGGCATCCACACCAGCATCACGCATGGTTCTATCTCTTTTCGCCTGGCCCCAACGTTGAGCAATTGGCCGCGGACCTGTATGCCGTGTGGGAACGACACGCAGGCAAACAAGGTTTATCGGTACTGCGCGAGTGGCGCGGCCGAAATATCGGGGTCGATGTCCGCCAGGCATGGGGTGCGTCTGAATATCTTACGAAATTTGACCGAGAGCGCGATTGGGGCCTCGATTCGGAGATGACTGCCGGCCGGCTCAAGCTGGCCAGCGGCACGAGTGTCAGCGTATGGGGCCTGCTCGAAGACGCGATCTGTCGCGGCAACGGGTCTGGGTCTTGGGCCTTGTTCGTTGAGTACATGCGAGCGACGAAAGGCAAAGCCAGCATCTCCCTTAAAGCAGCAAGGAACCTTTGCGTTCAGTTCGGCGTGGACATGAACGTCGATGACTTCGCCGACGCAAACAAGTCCGGCGAAAGCGAGATTTTTGCAACGCTGTCTGGTGCCTCCTTTGACCAAGTGTTCCGCAATGGTGGTCTAGGCAGTCTTTTGGAGGCCGCGCGCTCGCGTGGCCTGTCAGGTGTCGAGGCGGCGGCAGCCGCAATTTCCAATGGGTGTGTTTTTTCTTAGGAGAACGTCATGAGCAGTCTTTTGTCGCGTCATGTGTCGCAGTTGAAGTCGGAAGAGGTTGTGCTCGGTTGCAGCCGGGGTTGGAAGGGCGAGAAGGAACAGGAAGGCATGGAGAGCACCAAGCTTTGCATCGTCGCGCAGCCGTCGCAGAAGAATTACAACGGCTACTCCGGCATCGACCAGAAAATCGCGGATGCCAGCGTCGGCAAGTCGATGGAAGGCAAGCAGTTTCCGGCGCGATGCTTGGTCAGCTATGAGCGACAGGTCGGGGTACAGAAATCCACCTTCAACGGGCGCGAAACGTCGAAGGATGTCGAGTTGCTCGTTGTCGTGGGCATCGAGTATCTCTGCCCGGTCGATCTTGTCGACGTCAAAGTTAAGGCGGCGGCGTAATCGTATGGCTGCTTGTGTGCTGGTCAATCCGAGTGGCGTGTTGATGTGGGCCGATCCTCAACCGGCCAATATCGCGGATTGCCCAAGCTACGTCGTGATGGCGCCAGCGGAATTTTCGCAGGCGTCACAAATAGCCGACTCATCACAGGCGGCCGAGTTTTTCGGCTTCGGCTTCTTCATGGTCGTTGCCTCATATCTTGCTGGATGGGCTGTTGGCTCCATCCGTAAGACCGTGCGTTCAGCTGGCCACTGACTGCACACGGTACGGGCCGTTCCCGTTTCTCTTTTCTGAAAGGTAACTGAAATGAAACTTCGCAATATCGCGCTCAAGTTCGGCGCTGCCGCCGCCCTGATCGCCACCCAAGCCGCGCACGCTGCTGGCGGCATCTCCGACCTGACGGCTGCCATCAGCTTCACCGATGTTGTCACAGCCATTTTCTCCATCGGTGTCTTGGTGATCGGTGTCGATCTGGCGCAGCTGGGCTACATGAAGGTTCGCCGCCTCATCAAGGGCGCGCACTAACCGGCGTAGGGCGAAAGGGGTGGGTGGCAACTGCTGCCCGCCCCACCTTTCTGGAGTCGGGCATATGGACGTTCATTTCTGGTACTTGGGCTTTTTCCTCATGGGCTGCATGTGCGGCTACGCAACTGTTCTTGGCGTGCGCGGGTGAACTGATGAAGCGTGCCTTGGTGTGCATATTCCTAACGCTGCTTGCCAATATCTCGCAAGCGGCGGCAGTGCCTGCCTATACGGGGCGCATCAATAACTCGATTGGGTCCATTGTCCAGCAGAAGGTAGGTAAGTTGGGCTTCGCTGCGAATGACCC
>DAIDAU010000503.1 GCA_027310465.1 Rhodocyclaceae bacterium | reverse complement strand
CCCTGACCGGCCGCCATCTCCTCGTGGGCGGCGCCTTGCTGGTGATGCTGGTGCTGGGCCTGTCGACCCTGTTCTCGTATGTCACCGTGCGCCATGCGGCGGAAGTTCGCCTGCCCTTCCTGCAGGATCTCGTGCGTGCGGTCAGCATGGAAGAATCCGAGAAGAGCCGCGAGTTCGTGCGTGAGAACATCAACGCCATGGCCGTGCGCCTGGGCCAGATGCAGGCCCAGCTGATGCGCCTCGATTCGCTCAGCGAGCGCCTCTCGGCGCTGGCCGGCGTCAAGAACGACAATCGCGAGTCCGCCAAGGACGGCCGCGGCGGCCCGCTGATCCAGCCGCGTCCGCTCTCATCCGAGGAACTCGGCAAGGCGCTCGACGCGCTGTCCCAGAAAATGGATGCGCGCAGCGACTCGCTTTCCCTGCTGGAGTCGCACCTCCTCGAGGATCGCATCCGAAAGAATCTGCTGCCGACCAGCCTGCCGGTCACCACCCCATGGAACGCTTCCAGCTTCGGCTGGCGCATCGATCCTTTCACCGGCGAAGCGGCGATGCACGAAGGCGTCGACTTCCCGTCCGAGATCGGCATGCCGATCAAGGCGGCGGCGGCGGGCATCGTCATCGACGTCGAGCAGCATCCGCAGTACGGCAACCTGATCGAGATCGACCACGGCAACGGCCTGACGACGCGCTACGCTCATGCCTCCAAGATATTCGTCAAGCCCGGCGCCCTGGTGCGCCGCGGCCAGAAGATCGCCGAGGTCGGCACCACCGGCCGCTCCACCGGGCCGCACCTGCATTTCGAGGTGCGCATCAACGGCGTCGCGCAGAACCCGAATCGCTTCCTGCAGCAGGCACAGAAGGGCGGCGGCAAGCTCGCTTCGCGCTAGTCGGAGCGGGCGGGGCGCCCCACCCCGCATGTTAGAATGCGCGCTTTGCCTTTAAGGGCCGGGCGTCATGATCGGCAACATCCTCAAGAAGATTTTCGGCAGTCGCAACGATCGCCTGCTGCGCCAGTATGCGGGCGTCGTGGCGCGCATCAACGAGCTTGAAAAGGGCATGGCGGCGCTCTCCGACGAGCAGCTCGCCGGCAAGACGGTCGAGTTCAGGCAGCGCGTCGCCAACGGGGAAAGCCTTGACGGGCTGCTGCCGGAAGCCTTTGCGGTGGTGCGCGAAGCCGGCAAGCGCGTGCTCGGCATGCGCCACTTCGACGTCCAGCTGATCGGCGGCATGGTGCTGCATCACGGCAAGATCTCCGAGATGCGCACCGGCGAAGGCAAGACGCTGGTCGCCACGCTGCCCTCCTATCTCAACGCGCTGTCGGGCAAGGGCGTGCATATCGTCACGGTCAACGACTACCTGGCGTCGCGCGACGCCGAGTGGATGGGGCGGCTGCACCGCTTCCTCGGCCTCACCGTCGGCATCAATCTCTCGCAGATGGACCATGCCGCCAAGCAGGCCGCCTACGCCGCCGACATCACCTACGGCACCAACAACGAATTCGGCTTCGACTACCTGCGGACAACATGGTGTACGGCCGCGAGGAGCGCGTGCAGCGCGGCCTCAACTACGCCATCGTCGACGAGGTCGACTCGATCCTGATCGACGAGGCGCGCACGCCGCTGATCATCTCCGGCCAGGCCGAGGACCACACCGACCTCTACGTGCGCATGAACGCCGTCGCGCCGCTGCTCGCCAAGGGCGAAGCCGCGAAGCAGGAGGGCGAGCAGGACACCGGCGACTACACCGTCGACCTCAAGGCGCACACCGTGCTGCTGACCGAGGCGGGCCACGAGAAGGCCGAGCAGATCCTCACGCGCATGGGCATGCTGCCGGAGGGCGCGAGCCTCTACGAGCCGGCCAACATCCTGCTGATCCACCATTTGTACGCGGCGCTGCGCGCCCACAACCTGTTCCACCGCGACCAGCAGTACGTGGTGCAGAACGACGAAGTCGTCATCGTCGATGAATTCACCGGCCGCCTGATGGTCGGGCGCCGCTGGTCGGACGGTCTGCACCAGGCGGTCGAAGCCAAGGAAGGCGTGCAGATCCAGTCGGAGAACCAGACGCTCGCCTCGATCACCTTCCAGAACTATTTCCGCATGTACGGCAAGCTCGCCGGCATGACGGGCACGGCCGACACGGAAGCCTACGAGTTCCACCAGATCTACAACCTGGAAACCGTGGTGATCCCGACCAACAAGCCGATGATCCGCCAGGACGCGCACGACCAGATCTACCGCACTGCGCAGGAGAAGCACAACGCCATCATCGCCGACATCAAGGACTGCCACGGCCGCGGCCAGCCGGTGCTGGTCGGCACGACGTCGATCGAGAACTCCGAGCTGCTGTCCGACCTGCTGACCCAGCAGAAGCTGCCGCACCAGGTGCTCAACGCCAAGCAGCACGCCAAGGAGGCGGAGATCGTCGTCCAGGCGGGCCGTCCCGGCGTCATCACCATCGCCACCAACATGGCGGGCCGCGGCACCGACATCGTGCTCGGCGGCAGCATCGAGAAGCAGATCGAGGCGATCCGCGACGACGCGAGCCTGCCGGCCGAGGAAAAGAACGCGCGCATCGCGCAGATGCGCAGCGACTGGCAGAAGCTGCACGACCAGGTGCTGGCGGCGGGCGGCCTGCACATCGTCGGTTCCGAGCGCCACGAATCGCGGCGCATCGTCAACCAGCTGCGCGGCCGCGCCGGCCGCCAGGGCGACCCCGGCTCGTCGCGCTTCTACCTGTCGCTCGAAGACCCGCTGCTGAAGATCTTCGCCGGCGACCGCCTCAACACCATCATGGTGCGCCTGAAGATGCCGGAGGGCGAGGCGATCGAGCATCCGCTGGTGTCGCGTTCGCTCGAATCGGCGCAGCGCAAAGTGGAGCAGCGCAACTTCGACATCCGCAAGCAACTGCTCGAGTACGACGACGTCGCCAACGACCAGCGCAAGGTGATCTACCAGCAGAGGAACGAGCTGCTCGACACCGAGGACATCTCCGAGACCATTACGGCCATGCGCCAGGGCGTCGTGCACGACACCTTCCGCGTGCACGTGCCGGCGGAGAGCGTCGAGGAGCAGTGGGACATCCCGGCGCTGGAAGGCTCGCTGGGCGCCGAATTCCAGCTCAAGCTGCCGGTCGGCGAGTGGCTGGCCAAGGAACCGAACCTCGACGAGCAGGACATCCTGCGCCGCATCCTCGACGCCGCCGACGCCGGCTATGCCGCCAAGGTCGAGCGCGTCGATCTCGACGCCTGGCGCGCCTTCGAGCGCAACGTCATGCTGCAGAGCCTCGATACGCACTGGCGCGAGCACCTCGCCGCCCTCGACCACCTGCGCCAGGGCATCCACCTGCGCGGCTACGCGCAGAAGAACCCGAAGCAGGAGTACAAGCGCGAGGCCTTCGAGCTGTTCGAGTCGCTGCTCAACACCGTGCGCCTGGAAGTCACGCGCTTCCTGATGACCGTGGAGATCCGCTCCGAGGAGCAGATCGAGCAGGCCGAACAGCACCCGCCGCAGGTCGAGAACGTGCAGTATCACCACGCCGACTACGACGAAGCGCTCGCCGCCACGGACGACAAGCCGCAACAGCAGCAGCCGGTCCACCGCGCCAGCGAGAAGGTCGGCCGCAACGATCCCTGCCCCTGCGGCAGCGGCAAGAAATACAAGCATTGCCACGGCAGACTCGCCTGACATGACCTATCCGTTGCGCACCCTCCAGGAGGATGGCGACGCCGCTCATCGCATCGTCATCGTCCTCGATCAGACCAAGCTGCCGCGCGAGACTGCGTTCGTTCGACTGACCAGCCTCGAGGAGGCGGCGCACGCGATCCGCGTCATGCAGGTGCGCGGCGCGCCGCTGATCGGAGCGACGGCGGCCTACGGCGTCGCGCTGGGACTCGCGCAGGCGGCCGATGATGCAAGGTTGTCGACGGTGCTCGAAACGCTGGGCGCAACGC
The DNA here is from genome assembly GCA_027310465.1 of Rhodocyclaceae bacterium. Classification (GTDB taxonomy): domain Bacteria; phylum Pseudomonadota; class Gammaproteobacteria; order Burkholderiales; family Rhodocyclaceae; genus Nitricoxidireducens. The sequence goes on along the minus strand of DAIDAU010000503.1, from coordinate 5,406 downwards.
GTCCGACAGCCGTGAACCTGCATTGGGCGCTGGCCCGCATGAAAGGCGCGTTGGCCAAGCTCCCCGCTTCCGAGCGCCGCGCGGCCGCCTGGGCGGAGGCGCGCGCCATCGCCCGCGAAGACGAAGCCGCCAACGCCGCGATCGGCAGGAACGGCCTGCCCGTGCTGCAGCAGATCGCGGCGCGCAAGGGACGAGTGGAGGCGATGACCCACTGCAACGCCGGCTGGCTGGCGACCGTGGCGCACGGCACCGCGATCTCCCCGATCTACGCGGCGCACGACGCCGGCATCGACATCCACGTCTGGGTTTCCGAGACGCGCCCGCGCAACCAGGGCCTGCTGACCGCGTGGGAACTCAAGCAGGCCGGCATCCCGCACACGCTGATCGCCGACAACGCCGCCGGGCTGCTGATGATGCAGGGCAAGGTGGACTGCGTGATCGTCGGCGCGGACCGCATCGCCGCCAACGGCGACACCGCCAACAAGGTCGGCACCTATCTCAAGGCGCTCGCCGCGCAGGCGCACGGCGTGCCCTTCTACGTGGCCGCCCCGTTGTCGACGATCGACTTCGCCTGCCCCTCGGGCAGCGCCATCCCCATCGAGGAACGCAGCGCCGACGAGATGGGCGTGACGACGAGCCGGGTGGCGAACCCGGCCTTCGACGTCACGCCCGCCGGCCTGATCACCGGCATCATCACCGAACACGATCTGCGCGCGGCGGACGCGCTGGCCGGACTCAAGCCCGCTTAAATCACCCGATCGTTGCCGCCGTCCACCGGGATCTGCGCGCCGGTGGTCTTGGCGAACAGCGGACCGCAGAGCTCGGCCGCCAGCTCGGCGACGTCGCGGCTGGTGACTTCCGTCTTCAGCACGTTGTTGCGCTTGTACTCGTCGACCGTCAGGCCGTAGTGCTTGGCGCGCGATGCCAGCACCTCCTCGGTCCAGATGCCGGTGTCGAATACGGCATTGGGATGCAGCGAGTTGATGCGGATGTTGTCGCCGCCCCATTCCAGCGCGGCGACGCGCGCCAGCTGGTTGAGCGCCGCCTTGGACGCCGAATAGGCCGCCGCGCCGGGGCCGGGCGCCGGCACGTTCTTCGAGCCGATGATGACGATGCGGCCGCCGCGCGGCGCGAGCTTGAGGAAGGGATGGCATTCGCGCATCAGCACGAGGTTGGCGTCGAGGTTGATGCGCATGACGCGCTGCCAGTCGGCGGTCGGCAGCGCTTCGATCTTGCAGCCGCCGGGGAAGATGCCGGCGTTGAGCACCAGCATGTCCATGCCGCCGAAGGCCTCGACGCCGCGCGCGATGGCGGCCTTGAGCTGTGCTTCGTCACTGACGTCGCACTGGATGCCGAGATAGGCGGCCTTGTCGGACAGCGTACCGATCGAAGCCTGCAGGTCGAGCGCGACCACCGCCGCGCCGCGCGCCATCAGGGCTTCGACGCAGGCCTTGCCGATGCCCGAGGCGGCTCCGGTGACCAGCGCCACCTCGCCGGCGAACGCCGGCGGCTTGCCGCCCTTCTTGAGTTTCGCCTGCTCGAGATCCCAGTATTCGACGTCGAAGATGTCGCGCGCCGGCAGGGCACGATAGCCGCCCAGCGCCGTCGCGCCGAGGATGATGTCGATGGTGTGGGCGTAGATGTCGGCCACGATGCCGGCATCCTGGGCCGTGCGGCCGACCGCGCAAAGACCGAATTCGGCATCGAGCACCACGCGCGGCGCGGCGTCGAGCATCGTCTTGCGCTCCTTGGCGTGCGGCTCGTGCTCCGCGAAGTAGGCGCGATAGGCCGCGGCATAGGCCGCCACGTCGCGCCCGACCAGCGGCAGGCGCTTGGTGCGGATGACGTGATCGGGCGTTGCCGGCCCCTGCTGCGCGATCGTGCCGACGTCGGGACGCCGCGCGAAAGCCGGGAACTTGCCCTCCGTGCGGCGCGCGACGACGACGGGAAAGCCGGCGAGCTGCGAGATGTCGGCGCGCAGCTGCGCCAGGTCGCGCGCCACGGCGGCGGCCGGCGCGGGCGGCACCTGCGGCAGGGCGACGTCCCATGCATGGTGCCGGCGCAAGTAGTCCTCCGCCAGGCCGACCAGCGCGATCATGCGCTCGTAGGATTCCTGCGCGGTGGCGCCGAAGGAGAAGATGCCGTGGTTCAGCAGCACCATGCCGATCGTCTGCGGCCCGGACTGCGCCGCGAAGCGTTGCGCGCAGAGGCGCGCCAGGTCGAATCCCGGCATCACGTAGGGCACCACGACGACCTTGTCGCCGTAGATTTCGCGGATGCGCGCTTCACCGTCCGCCGTGTTCGTCACGGTGACCACGGCGTCGGCATGCGTGTGGTCGACGAAGCGGTAGGGCAGGATCGCGTGCAGGATCGCCTCGACCGACGGCACCGGCGCCGCGGCGCGGGTCTGGTGCGTCACCAGCTGGTTCACCATTTCGGGATCGGCGAGCGCGGGCAGCTGCGCCAGCTTCTTCAGGTGGTCGAGCCGCACCGGCGCGAATCCGGCTTCCGCGATGGTCTCGAGATCCCAGCCGCTGCCCTTGACGTGGAGAACGTCCTCGTCGCTGCCGAAGAGGTCCGGCTGCCGCATCTTCACCGAGGTATTGCCGCCGCCGTGCAGCACCAGCGACTTGTCGCGGCCCAGCAGGCGCGAGCTATAGACGCGCAGTTGCAGGTCGTTGCCGCAGGCATCGGCCTCTGCGTTTTGCCACAGATTCTTCATCGGCTGTCCTATTCGATTCGCGAGAGGCGCCGATTATATCGGCAGCGGTTCAGCTGCCCGGGGAGGACGGCGGCCCGATCAGTTCCGGCCGGCTTTCCAGCACGCGGATGCAGCTGTCGACGACGCTGCCGTCGTAGATGCGGCCGCTGCCCCGGCGCAGTTCCTCGATCGCCGCCTTGACGCCCAGCGCCGGCCGATAGGGGCGATGCGAGCTCATCGCTTCGGCGACGTCGGCGACGGCGATGATCTTCGTCTCCAGGGTGAGTTCGTCGCCCTTGAGGCCGTCGGGATAGCCGCTGCCGTCGAGCCGCTCGTGGTGGCGCAGCACCATCTGCGCGATCGGCCAGGGGAAGTCGATGCCGCCGAGCAGCTCTTCGCCGGCCTTGGCGTGCAGCCGCACGATGTTGCGCTCGACGTCGCGCAGCGCGCCCGGCTTGCTGAGGATCTCGGTCGGCACCTGGATCTTGCCGACATCGTGCACCAGCGCGCCGAGCCGGATGCCGTCCACGCGTTCCGGCGGCAGGCCCATGTCCTCGGCGATCGCGGCGGCGAGCAGCGCGACGCGCTTCTGGTGGCCGTCGGTATAGGGGTCGCGCAGCTCGATGGCGCGCGCCATCGCCATGACGGTCTGCTCCAGCGTGTCGCGCACGCGGCGATTGGCGCGATCCACTTCCTGCTGCTTGAAGCGCACTTCGACGGCGCGGTAGATCGCCTCGACCAGCAGGTCGGGGTCGATCGGCTTGGTGACGTAGCGGTTGACGCCGAGTTCGATGGCGCGGATCAGGTAGTCGCGGTCGCTGTAGGCGGTGATGACGATGATCGGGATGTCGCGCGAACTGGCCTTGATCTGCTCGGCCATCTGCAGGCCGTCCATCTCCGGCATCTTGATGTCGGTGATGACGACGTCGTGGTGGCCGGTGCGGAAGGCTTCGAGTCCCGCGCGTCCGTTCTCCGCCACCGCCAGATGCTTGACGCGGCGCTCCAGGAAGCGCGTCAACTGGGCGCGCACCAGGGCATCGTCCTCGACGTACAGCACCGACAGCGTGCTGAGGAATTCCGCATGCGCGCGGCCGGGATCATTCATGCTGGGCTCCTGCGGCCGCCTTCAGCGGCACCGAAACGACGAAACGCGCACCGCTCTCGGTATTCGAGGCTTCGATGCTGCCTTGCATGTTCTTCTCGACGATCATCTTCGCCATGTAGAGGCCGATGCCGCTGCCTTCCTCCTTGGTGGTGAAGTAGGGCTCGAAGATTCGCGGCAGCACGCCGGCGGGAATGCCGCCGGCGTCGTCGTCGACGGTCACGCACGCGCGCCCGTCGGCTTCGTGCAGGCGAACGGAAATGCGGCCGCCCGAGCCGCGCTGCTGCAACGCCTCCTTCGCATTGATCAGCACATTGAGTACCGCCTGACTGAACTGGGAGGGATAGCCTTCGGCGACGATGCCGCTCGGCACGTCGGCGGCGACGGCGATATTGTAGTGCTCGAGCGAGGCCTCGGTGATGAACAGCGCGTCGCGCACGGCGGCGCCGACGTCGAAGTCCGCCATCTCGCGATCGGGACGGAAGAAGTCGCGGAAATCGTCGATGGTGCGCGACATGCGCTCGAGCAGGCGCTGCGCATCGGACGTCGCCTGCCGCAGGCTCTCGGCGGTCAGCGCGCCGTATTCGTAGTCGTCGCGGATGTTGTGCAGCAGCAGGCCGAGCGCATTCAGCGGCTGCCGCCACTGGTGCGCGATGTTATGCACCATTTCGCCCATCGAGGCGAGGCGCGACTGCTGGATCAGCAGGTGGTCCTTCTCGCGGTTGTGCGCGACCTCCTCGCGGACCCGCTGCTCGAGCGTGGCGGCCAAGTGGCGCAGGCCGTCCTGCGCCTCGCGCACTTCGTCGCGCATATGGCTGAAGCTCGTCACCAGCTCGCCGATCTCGTCGCGGCCGGCGCGCGGCAGCGGCGCGCCGAACTCCCCGGCGGCCAGCGCATGCGAGGCGGCGGCGAGCCGTGCGACCGGCCGGCGCACCGTCGCTTCCAGCATCGTCGCGACCAGCGCGAGCGCCAGCAGCGTCGTGACGGCCAGCGCCACGATCAGCCGCGACTGGGCGGTACGGATCTCTGCGAGCAGCCGCGTGCGCGAGATCAGCACGCGCATGGTGGCCACCGCGCTGCCGTCGATGCCGAGGACGAACTCGTGGCGCACGTCGTCGGCGCCGGGCTGCGGCAGCGCGGTGCCGGCGAGCGGATAGAGGCGCCGGCCGCCGCTGTCGAGAATCTCGACGGCGCGCCATTCCGGATTGTCCCGGCGCACCTGGTCCAGCGTGTCGTAGAGGTCGCCGAGCTGCCCGGCCAGGATCATCGGCGTCAGGCCTTCGCCCAGCGTCCGGAGCGCGCGGTGCTGCATGCGCTCGTTGGCCTCGAGCTGGTAGCGCGTGGCGTCCGGCATCCAGAACGCATAGAGATAGCCGATCAGGAAAGCGTAGGTGGCGGCGAGCAGCAGGAATATCTTGGTGCGCAGGCTCACGGCGCGGCGGCGGGCTCGGGAACGAAGAATTCGCGCAACTCCAGCTCGCGCAGCGGCTCGTAGTCGCGCGCGGACGCGGACACCGGCTGCGGCATCGGCACATCCTTCAGCAGCGCCGCGGTGTCCGGGCTCGCCGCCATCGCCAGGAACGCTTGGCGCACGGCCTCGCGC